>CAIKWU010000275.1 GCA_903831155.1 uncultured Planctomycetaceae bacterium
CCGCGGGAACGCCGTGGCTGAAACTCAACCCCGCCAACGGCCAGGAACTGACCCAGGGAACCGTGACCGGCGCCTTCACCGACAACGACATCTACTCGTCGTTCGGCGGCAACCTCACCGCCCGGCCCGCGGGCGGCTTCTATTTCGCCAACGAGAGCAACGGCGCCGAACTCGTGCAGTTCACGCTGTCTGGGACCAACGCCACGACCGTGCTCTCGGGATCCTTCGCCGGAGCAGGCTTCACTCAACCGACCGACGGGGGCGGCCTCTCCCTCTTCGCAAGCGGCACGTCGCTCTACTTGCTCTGGTCGTCCAGCCTGTTTGCGGTCGACGAGTCCACGGCAGCGCTCACCAAACTCGGCACGGTCACGGGCCTCCCGGCAGGCTTCACCGACTTCACCGGTGCGGCCTCGCCGTTCGTCGCCGTCCCCGAGCCTGCCCACCTGACGCTGCTCGCCGGCGGCGTGCTCGCCGGCTCGGTCTGTCGCTCACGACGCCGCCGAGCCGAAGTTTAGCGACGTTTTCCGCTCCGATTGCGCGGCCTCGTTCGAGGGGCCAGGGCAGGTCAGTTGCCCGCCGGCTTGGTCGGCAGCACCCAGATGTTCCGGTACCGCACCGGGTTGCCGTGGTCCTGGAGGAACAGCGGCCCGGTGGGCCCCTCCTCGCCGCGGACGCCACCCGGTGTGACCTTCGCGATCTCGATGTCGTCGTGGATCACCACGCCGTTGTGCCGCACCGTCATCCGGGCGTTCTTCAGCTTGCGGCCGCCCTCGAACCGTGGGGCGGTGACGTCGATGTCGTACGTCTGCCAGGCCAGCGGCGGCAGGCACATGTTCACCGCGGGCGGCCTCACCGAGTAGACGCCGCCGCACTCGTTGTCGCGGCCCTCGAGCCCGAAGCTGTCGAGCATCTGCACCTCGTACACGCCCATCACGTAGGCCCCGCTGTTGCCGCGGGCCTGCCCCGAGTCGTGCGGCTGGTAGGGCAGGCGAAACTCGATGTGCCAGCGGGCGTCGCCGAACGACTGCCGCGTGGTCATGCCCTCCATCACCAGACCGTCGTCGGTGAGCCGCGGAGTCACGAGCGTCTCCCGCTCGTCCACCGGGCCCGTGCCGTCCACGAGCATGATCGCGCCGTCGGGCAACGCCGCACCGAGCGTGGGGCTCTTCCGCTCCACCTTGCCCAGCGTGGCGACGACAGCGCCGTCGTCGCCCACCACATCGGCTTTCCCTTGCCGGATCACGCCCCGCCGCGACACGCCCGCCGAGTCGACCCCCTCGACCGTCACGCGGGCGTCGGCCCCCTCGCCAACCCGCGTCCCCTTCGCCGTCTCCTTCATGGGGGCCTGCCAGCCGTCGCCGGGCAGGCCGCCCGGAAACGCGACCACGTCGAAGGCGCCGTTGCCGCGGGCAATCACCTGCAGGCCCACCCGCATCGGCTGGCCGTCCACCGGAATCTCGCCGACGTATTCGCCCTGGAAGGGAAAGTCGGCGTCGGCCTTGGTGGGATCGGTGAACGCGGGCTGTGCCGTTGCCGCAGCATGAGCCGCCGGCAGGCCCGTGCATCCGATCAGGCAGGTGGCGAAACCAAGAAGAACGCACGCACGAGTCATGGCTCGATCCTCCGAAGGAGCCGCCAGTATGCCCGGTGGCGGTGGCCACCTGCTACACCCGCGAGAGGCGCCGCCCCGGCCTGAACCAGCGACCCAGCGGGCTCGCGAGCAACGCCGGCAGCACCACGAGGTCGCCGACGAGCGCCGCGAACACGAGCAGCGAGAGCATCCAGGCAAAACGGCGGGTCGGCGCGAAGCCGCTCGGCGCGAAGGCGAGGATCCCCACGCCGCACACGAACGAACTCGCGCAGAGCGCCGCCGCCGAATGGCGAAACGCCGCGTGAACGGCCGCCGCACGCGCCGCCGCGGACGGTGTGCCGCCGGCTCCGGCATCAGCGGCGAGCCCGCGGCGGAAGAACGTCAGGAAGTGGAAGGTGCCGTCGACCGCCATGCCCAGCGCGATCGAGGCGGTCATCACGCTGCCGATGTCGAGCGCGGCGGCGGTCCAGCCGAGCAGGCCGAAGAGCAGGATCATCGGAAACACGTTCGGGATCATCGCCACCAGGCCCGACACCACCCCTCCCTCCACCGCCATCATCACCAGCGTGATCACGCCGCACGCCGAGAGGAAGCTCGTGAACAGGTCACGAAGGAGTGTCTTCTGGATGGCGTTGATCAGCGGCATGACACCCGTGAACTCGGCCCGCACGCCCTCGGCCGCGCCGCCATGCACCGCCACGATCGGCTCGATCCGGGAGCGGACCACTCCGAGAAAATCACCGTAGTCGATGCCCGCCAGCGCCGGGATGCGGGCCGTCACCCGCCACAGCTGTTCGCCGTCGAGCTCCCGGATGATCCGCATGTCCGACAGGCCCGAGAGGTTGGCCTCGAGCTTTCGGGCCATCACGGCCTTGCGGGCCGCCGCCCGCAGGCCCGTCGCGTCGTCGTCCACCGGCAGGAAGAGCGCCGCCGACACCACGCCGCTCACGCCGGGCAGTTCGCCGAGCGCCGTCCCCACCTCCCGAACGAGGTCGAGCCGCTCTGCCGGACGGATCTCCGAGCCGTCCGCGAACCGCAGCACCACCTCCACCGGCACGAGCGGCCCGATGTGGTCCTCGAGCCAGCGATAGTCGCGGATCACGCGGGTCTCGGGCGTGAAGAGCGTGTCGATCCCCACCGACGCGCGGATCCGCGGCACCCCGACGATCGCAACGGCCATCGCCAGCGCGGAGACGGCCGTGATCCACACCGATCGGTGGATCGTGAACGAGGCGAACCGTACGGAGGGACCGTCGGTCGCCGGCTCCTGGAGCAGCCGTCGCCGGATCGGCCACCGTGAGAAAAACCCCGGCACCACCAGAAAGATGACCGCGAGCGTCGTCAACACGCCCACCGCCGCGTGAAATCCGAACACCCGGATCGGCTCGAGCTCGCTCACCACCAGCGACGCGAGCCCCAGAGCCGTCGTGCCGGCCGACAGCGTGCAGGGCAGCCAGCCGGTGGCGATCGCCCGCAGGGCGGCCCCCTCGGCGGGCCCGCTCTGTCGTGCCTCCACGAGATAGTTCACGAGGTGGATGCCTCCCGACACGCCGAGCGTGAGCACGAGCAACGGCATCACGATCAGCACCGGGTTCATCCGGTCGCCCCAGGCGACGAGCGACGCGAAGCAGAGGCCGACGCAGGCCAGCGACAGCACGAACACGAGCACGGAGTAGCGGAGCGACTTGAGCGACCGCCAGGTGAGGAGGAAGATCACGAGGGCCGCGGGGCCGCCGTAGACCTGCATGCTTCGGGCGCTCGCCTCGTCCACCGACACGTTGTCGATCACCGGTCCGGCGAGGTGCAGGTCGTCGGGGCTCGCAACGGCCGTCTGCTGGAGCCGGTCGCGGATCCAGGCCACGGCCCGGCGGCGGTCGACGAGGCCGGCACGCGTGAAGCCGAAGATCACGCAGGTCTGCTGCCCGTCGGGGCCGACGATCACCCCCTTCAGCCGCTCGACCGCCGTGGCCCTGTCGAGCGCGAGCGGCGGATCGGTGAGCCGCTGGAGCGCCTCGGAGCCCGAGGCCACCGACTCGAACCAGAGCCGGCCGGCCGCGTCGCGCGGGGCTTCCGGCCCGGTGGCCGCCGCGATCACGCGGTCGATCGCGGCCGCGCCGAGCGTGCAGCCGGGCCACGACGCCACCACCACGTCGCCGCTCTCGAAGTCGCGGGTGAACCGGTCGTAGTCGCGCCGCGGCGCGAACTCCTCGGGCACCCACTCGATCGGAGTGGTCGACTCCACGCCGAGCACCGTGAGCGCCGACCGCGCGATCAGCGGCGCGGCGACCACCAGCGCAGCAGCGGTGGCGACGCTGATCATGAACAGCCGCGGCTCGAGCGAAGCCGCGCGCCCCGAGGAGTCGTCCTTCGATGCCGTCAGCATGACTGCGCGTCCACCTGCATCGCGTCCTGTCCACAAGCGGGCCCTCATGCCCGGCCGCCAAACCGGATACGATACGAGTTCTTCCTCGGAGCGACACACCGGCGTCGAGGAACGAGCCGCA
>CAIKWU010000276.1 GCA_903831155.1 uncultured Planctomycetaceae bacterium
CGCACGTTGGCGGCGACGGGGAGCCGATCGAGTGGGCCGTCAAACTCGTGCAGTTCGACGAGACCGACCGGCTCGATGCGCGGTTCGAGGCCGGGAGGCTGACGGCGTCCGACTGCCGGGCACTCGGCGAGGCGATCGCCGCGGTCGAGGAGCGGCTCCCGGTGGCCGAACCGGAGACGCCCTGGGGAACGGGCGCGTCGGTGCTTGCCGCCGCCGCGATCAACATGGAGGCGATCCGCGGGAGCCTGCCGGAGGTGACCGGCCGCGTGGCCACGCTCGACCGCTGGCTGCGGGAGCGGCTCGCCGCCCACGAGCACCTCCTCGGGATGCGGAAGTCCACCGGCCGCGTCCGCGAGTGCCACGGAGACCTGCATCTCGCGAACCTCGTGCTCCACGAGGGGCGGATGACGCCGTTCGACGCCATCGACTTCAACGACAACCTCCGCTGGATCGACGTCGCCAACGACGTCGCGTTTCTGTCGATGGATCTGGAATCCCGCGGCAGGCCCGACCTGGCGGCGCAGGTCGTGAGCAGCTGGATCGAGGCGACGAACGACCACGGCGCCGCGGCCGTGATGCCGGTCTACGAGGCGTATCGCGCGGTGGTTCGCTGTTCCATCGCCGCGATCCGAGCGGGCCAGGGTTGTGCCTCGTCGCGTGCGGAGGCATTCCGCTATCTGGATCTTGCCGAGCGGCTCACTTGCCGTGGGCGGCCCGTCGCGGTCGTGACCAGCGGCGTGTCGGGGAGCGGCAAGTCGACGGTCGCGGCCGAACTGGTGGCCGCGATTCCGGCGATCCGCGTGCGGAGCGATGTTGAGCGGAAGCGGCTTGCGGGCCTGCGGCCGACCGACCGGCCCACCGATGCCGCGGCGGAAGCGGCCCTGTATGGCGACCCGCTGACCCGCCGCGTCTACGGGCGGCTCGCGGTGCTCGCCGCCACGCTGCTCGACGCCGGGGCGAGCGTGGTGATCGACGCCGCCTGCACGAAGCGGTGGCAGCGGGAGATGCTCGGCCGGGTGGCCCGCGAACGCGGCGTGCCGGTCGTCTGGGTGACCTTCGATCTGCCGACCGAGGCGGCGCTCACGCGGATCGCCGCGCGGCAGGCCCAGGGCGACGATCCGTCGGATGCGACGGCCGACGTGGTCCGGCGGCAGGTGGCGTCGTTCGAGCCGATCGGTGAGGATGAGATGATGGCGGGCGCCGCGACCGTTCGGGTGGCTGCGGCCCACGAGCCGGGGAGCGTGGTGGAGAGGGTCGTGAGAGCCCGGGACAGCCTGACGGGAGACCCGCGACGATGACTCATCCAGCGACGGGGCTCGTGATCGCCGACGCCTACGTCGAACACCTCACGGGTGACGGCCATCCGGAGCAGCCGGCCCGGGTGACGGCGATCATCGAGCGGCTCGAGGCCGAGGGGCTGCTGGAGCGGTGCCGTCGGATCGAGCCGAAATCGGCGACCGATGCCGACATCCTCCGCTGTCACACGGCCGACTACCTGCGGATCGCGAGCGACGACGTGGCCGACGGCGAGCGGAGTCTGTCGACGGGCGACACGCGGATCTCCCCCCGCTCCCTGGAGATCGCCCGCCTGGCGGCCGGCGGCATGATCGCCGCCGTCGATGCCGTCGTCGCGGGCGACGTCGCCAACGCCTTCGCGGTCGTGCGGCCGCCGGGGCACCACGCCACGCCGAAGCGCGGCATGGGATTCTGCCTGTTCAACAACGTGGCGATCGCCGCGCGATACGCGCAGGCCGTGCATGGCATCCGCCGCGTGCTGATCGCCGACTGGGACGTGCATCACGGCAACGGCACGCAGGACATCTTCTACGAGGATGGCAGCGTGCTGTTCTTCGACACCCACCAGCACCCGCTCTATCCGGGAACCGGTCTCGCCGCGGAGACCGGCCGCGGGGCCGGCGCGGGGCTCACGATCAACTGCCCGTTTCCGGCGGGGAGCGGCCGAAAGGAGATCGTGGGGGCGTTTCGCGAGCGTCTTCTGCCCGCCGCCGAGCGGTTCCAGCCGGAACTCGTGCTCGTGTCGGCCGGCTTCGATTCGCGGATCGACGACCCGCTTGGCTCGTTCACGCTCACCGACGACGACTTCGCCGATTTGACTGCGGTCGTCAGGGAGATTGCCGCGGAGCATGCCGGCGGCCGCCTCGTTTCGACGCTGGAGGGGGGCTACTCGCTCGCCGGCCTCGCCGCGGCCGCGACCAGCCACGTGCGGGCGCTGATGGCGTGAGTCGGCGGTCCGATGGCTCGCCCCGGGGGGATTCGGTACGCTCTTGTCCGGCCGGGGAAGGTCATCGAGCCCAGGAGGATCGTTATGTCTCGCAGGCGGGGTTTGGTCTCTGGTGCGACGCGACGGGGGTTCCTGACGGGGTCGCTGTCGGGGGCCGCTGCGGTCAGCGGCGGCTTCATTCCGGCGTTCTCTTGGACGCAGGCCGCCTTCGCCAACGCCGCCGCGAACGACCGGCCGCGGATCGGCTGCATTGGCACGGGATCGATGGGCACGGGCGACGCCCGGGACCACGCCCGGTTCGGCGACATCGTGGCGGTGTGCGACGTGGACAACCGGCATGCGGAGCGGTGTCGCAACGACGACCAATCAGGCAAGGGCAAGGCCGACGTCTACCGCGACTACCGCCGCGTGCTCGACCGCGACGACATCGACGTGGTGAGCATCGTCACGACCGACCACTGGCACGTGAAGATCGCGATCGAGGCCCTGCAGGCGGGCAAGCACGTGTTCTGCCAGAAGCCGCTCTCGCTCACCCTCGAGGAGAACCGGCTCGCCCGCACCGCGGCGGAGAAGCATCCGAAACTGCAGTTCTTCATCGGTACCCAGCAGCGCAGCCAGAAGGACAGGTTCCTTCGTGCGGTGAACATGGTCCACAAGGGACTGCTCGGCGACATCCAGAAGGTGACGGTCGGGATCAATGGTAGCCCGACGGGCGGCCCCTTCGAGGTGGTCAAGCCGCCGAAGGAGCTCGACTGGGACATGTGGCTCGGCCAGGCGCCGCAGGTCGACTACCGGGAGAAGCGGTGCCACTACGAGTTTCGCTGGTGGTACGAGTAC
>CAIKWU010000277.1 GCA_903831155.1 uncultured Planctomycetaceae bacterium
GGGTTCGCAAACGACGAGATGCATCGCCCCCCCGAGCCGCCGACAGGAAGCCGGCGCTGAACGCCGGCACCCTTCCTTCGGCGTTGAGAGCCGAAAAACGTCAGCAAACGTGCCCTCGCCGCACCGTCGGCAGCGGCGCCGGGTGGCGGTGCCTGCCCGCAGGCCCACCCTGTCCTTCCCAGCCTGCCCGGAGCCCGCGTGCGCGTCGTCGCCGGCGAAGGGGGCGACGAGATACGACGTGTTGGCCAAGGGTGTGGTACCCGACGTGCTGACGTTGGCCGACATCGACCGCGATGAGGCGGTGCCGACCTGCACGGCGCTCCCAGAACCACTGGTCAGCCCGGCCACGATCGCGCCACACAGGGCGACGCCGCGGACGATGGTTGCCATTGAGGATCGGGAATCGAATCAGCGGCCCAGTGGCCGCATCGCGGCGATCAGGGATGCGGCGGGATCGGCTGCATCGCACCGCTGGCGAGCCGCGCCTGGTAGTCGTGCCAGGTCATCGCCGCGCGGCCCGTGTCCACCGGCGTCATCGTGATGCAGTTGTCCACGGGGCACACGATCGAGCAGAGGTTGCAGCCCACGCAGTCATCTTCGCGGACCTTCGGCACCGGCTTCCCCGGCACGCGGCCGGGGCCCAGCCCATACGGCGTGGCATCGACGAGGTCGATGCACTGGTGCGCCCCGTCCTCGCAGGCGATGTGGCAGAGATTGCAGCCGATGCACTTCTCGTAGTCGATCCGCGCCACCCGCTGGTAGTGCAGGTCGAGCTGCTGCCAGTCGCCCACCTGCGGCACCGCCCGGCCTCGGAGGTCGGCGAGCGACTTCATGCCCTTCGAGTCGAGGTAGGCCGAGAGGCCGTCCTTCATGTCCTCCACGATCCGGAACCCGTAGTGCATGATCGCGGTGCAGACCTGCAGGCTCGTGGAGCCGAGGGCCACGAACTCGGCCGCATCCCGCCAGGTGCCGATGCCGCCGATGCCCGAGATCGGCAGGCCCACCTGGGGGTCGGCCGCGCAGGCATGGACCATGTTGAGGGCGATCGGCTTCACGGCCGGCCCGCAGTAGCCGCCGTGCGAGCTCCGGCCGGCCACGAAGGGCTCCGGCACGAGCGTGTCGAGGTTGACGTTGGTGATGCTGTTGATCGTGTTGATCAGCGAGATCGCGTCGGCGCCGGCCCGCTTCGCCGCCCGGGCCGCGTAGACGACGTTGGTGATGTTGGGCGTGAGCTTGACGATCACGGGGATCGTGGCCGCCTCCATCACCCAGCCCACGATCGTCTCGGCCACCTCGGGGTTCTGGCCCACGGCCGAGCCCATGCCCCGCTCGCACATCCCGTGCGGGCAGCCGAAGTTGAGCTCGATGCCGTCGGCCCCGCAGTCGGCCGACCGCTTCACGAACTCGTGCCAGCGTTCGCGGGTGTCGACCATCAACGAGGCGATCACCGTGTGCTTCGGCCACCGCTTTTTGACCTCGGCGATCTCGTCGAAATTGGTCTCGGGCGAGCGGTCGCTGATCAGCTCGATGTTGTTGAAGCCGGCCATCTTCAAGCCGCCGAGCGTGAGCGCCGAATAGCGGGAGGCCACGTTCACGATCGGCTCGCCGATCGTCTTCCAGACCACGCCCCCCCAGCCTGCCTCGAACGCCCGATGGGCCTGATGGGCGGTGTTCGACGGTGGACCGCTCGCCACCCAGAAGGGATTCGGGCTCTTGATGCCCGCGAAGTCGATCGAGAGGTCGGCCATGGTGCTCACGGTCAGCCCTGCTTCAGGGCCGCCTCCAGTTCGTGGACTCGGATCGGATGGTCGAAGCCGGAGCCAGTCGCGCCGTCTGGCATGCCGAGCCGCGAGGGCTGCACCGGGCCTCGGATGTTCTCGCCGGCGAGCATCGCGTGGATGCCGCGGGCGGCTTTCTTGCCTTCCGCGACGGCGTTCACCACCTCGCGGCCGCCGCTGGCGGCGTCGCCGCCAACGAACACCTTCGGCAGGTTCGTCTGCATGGTCGCAGGGTCACAGGCCACGCGGCCCCGGGCGTCGAGTTTCAGCCCGGGGAACAGCGTCTGCAGCAGGCCCGTCTGCTTTTCCTGGCCGACTGCCTTGAGCACGAGATCGCAGGGAAGCGTCCACTCGCTGCCGGGCACGACGGTGACGCGGCCATCGCGGACGGCCGTCTTCGCGAGGGTCAGCCCGGCGACATGGCCATCCTTCGCCACCACTGCGACCGGCGTTGCATCGAACAGAAAGGTTGCGCCGTCGGTCTTCGCGAGCTCGTACTCGAACGGATAGGCCGACATCTCCCGCTCGCCGCGACGGTAGACGATGGTCGCCTCCTCGGCGCCGAGCCGCTTTGCCTGCGTGACCGCATCGATCGCGGTGTTGCCGCAGCCGAGCACGGCCACGCGGTGGCCCACTGGCACCTCGTGGAGCGGCCTCGTGTGGATCCACTCGATGAAGGCGAGGGCGTCGACCACCTCGGGCAGATCCTCACCGGGGATGCCGAGGCGGTTTGCCCCGCCGAGGCCGACACCGATGAAGATGGCGTCGTTCTGGCGCTCGAGGTCCGCCGCCTGCACGTCGCGGCCCACGTCGACGCCGTACCGGAACGTCACGCCGAGCCGCTCGATCATCCGCACTTCGTCGAGGCTCACCTCGGGCCGCATCTTGTAGTAGGCGATGCCGTAGGTGTTGAGTCCGCCGCCCGCCGGCTTCCGGTCGTAGACGGTGACCGCGTAGCCCAGGCGGGCGAGCTCCGCCGCGCAGCCGAGGCCCGCCGGGCCCGCCCCGAGCACCGCCACGCGGCGGCCGTTCTTCGTGGCCGGGGCGTGGAGCACGTCGATGCCGTGGGCGGCCACGTGGTCGGTCGCGTGCCGCTGGAGCCTGCCGATCTCGATTGGCTGCTTCTCCAGGTCGAGCATCACGCATGCACCCTCGCAGAGCATCTGCGTGGGGCAGACGCGGGCGCAGCTCGCCCCGAGCACGTTCGCCTCGAGGATCGTCCGGGCCGCACCGACGAGGTTGTCGGTGGAGATCTTGCGGATGAACGTGGGGACGTCGATGCCGGTGGGGCAGGCCTTGATGCACGGGGCGTCGTAGCAGAAGAGGCAGCGGTTGGCCTCGGCCCGCGCCTCCTGCGGCGAGTACGGGGGCTCGATGTCCGCGAGATTCGCGGCGGCGGTCGCGGCGTCGAGCAGGGGCTGGATCGGCATCCCTCGTGTCTCCACGGCCGGCGGCTGGCGACTTCGCACGCTCGCCTCCGGTCAGAGGATACGCTCGTACGGCTTGCGGATGCCACCCGAATCCGGCGACGATAGATCCATGGCAGCCATGCTCGACCCGCTGCGGACCATTCGCGAACTCGAGGAGCTTCGTTCGCTGACCGGCGACGCCGACGGCGCCCAACGCGTTGCCTTCACGCCCACATGGCTCACGGCCCGGTCCTGGTTTCGCGAGCGGCTCGCCGGCCTCCCCGTGGAGACCCACGCCGATGCCGCCGGCAACGTCTGGACCACGCTCCCCGGCGAAAGCGACCGCGCGGTCGTGATCGGCAGCCACATCGACTCGGTGCCCAACGGCGGCTGGCTCGACGGCTGTCTCGGCCTGATGGCCGGCGTGGAGGTGCTGCGGCGGGTGTGCGCGGAGTTCGGCGGTCGGCCGCCGGTGACGCTCCGCGTGGTCGACTGGGCCGACGAGGAGGGGGCGAGATTCGGCAAGAGCCTGTTCGGTTCGGCCGCGTGCTCCGGCAACCTCGACCTCGACGAGGCGCGGCGGCTCGCCGACAAGCAGGGCATCCGCCTGCCCGACGCGCTCCGCGAGGTTGGCATCGACTTCGAGCGGGTGAAGGAGAGCGGTCGCGAGCGAGCCTCGGCGGCGGCCTACCTCGAACTCCACATCGAGCAGGGGCCTGTGCTGCTCGACCTCGATCTCCCGCTCGGCGCAGTGCTCGGCACCTTCGGCGTGGAACGGCACGCGATCACGTTTCGCGGCCAGGCCGCCCACTCGGGCTCCACGCCGATGAACCGCCGCCGCGACGCCTTCCTGGCTGCCGGGAAGATGGCGCAGGAAATCTATGCGATCGCCGCCCGCAGCAGCGGCGGCGTGTGCACGATCGGCTCGTGCACGACGAAGCCGGGCATCGTGACGAGCGTGGTGGAGGAGTGCCGCATCACGCTCGACCAGCGGCACCTCGATCCGGCTGCCCTCACCCGGATGCACGCCGAGGCCCGCGAGGCGGCAGCAAGGTTCGCGGCGGAGGGGAACGTCGAGGTCTCGTGGGAACGGCTCTGGTCCATCGCCCCGGCTCCGTTCCATCCGGAACTGATCACCCTCGCCGACGAGGCGGTTCGTGAGACCTGCGGCACGTCGCATCGGCTCCCCTCGGGGCCGCTCCACGACGCAGCCGAGATGGCGATGGCGGGCGTGCCCACGGTCATGCTCTTCGTGCAGAGCCTCCACGGCATCAGCCACAACAAGATCGAGGACACGCGGCGGGAGCACCTCGAACTGGCCGTCCGGGCCCTCGACCGACTGGCCGAGAAGACGATCCGCTGGGTCGCGGCGGGAGGATCAGGAGCCTGATATGGAACACCGCAGCACGCACGCCCGCAAGGAATACGAGCAGGGCTCGCTCGACGAGGCCACAGTCGATCGGGATCCGATCCGCCAGTTCTCGGCCTGGTACGACGCCGCGGTCGCGGCCGGCGTGCCTGAACCCGAGGCGATGACGCTCTCCACCGCCACGCTTGACGGCCGACCGTCGGCCCGCATCGTGCTGCTCCGCGGCTTCGACGCCCGCGGCTTCTGCTTCTTCACCAACTACGACAGCCACAAGGGCCGGGAACTCACCGCCAATCCCCACGCGGCGGTCACGTTCCACTGGGCCGATCTCGAACGGCAGATCAGGATCGAGGGCCGCGTGGAGCGGACGACCGCCGCCGAGTCGGACGAATACTTTCGGTCGCGGCCGAGCACGTCGCGGATCGGGGCCTGGAGCTCGCCGCAGAGCCGGGTGGTTCCCGACCGCGCGGCGCTCGAAACACTCTTCGCCCGCTTTCGCGAGGAACACCCCGACGACGCCGCGATTCCCCGGCCGCAGAACTGGGGCGGCTTCCGGCTCGTGCCCGACCGGATCGAGTTCTGGCAGGGGCGGCCGAGCCGCCTTCACGATCGGCTGTGCTTCCGCCGCGGTCCGGGCGGCGACTGGATCCTCGAACGGCTTGCGCCCTAGGCCGCAGGCCGAGGTCTCGTGGCCGCGAAGCCAGGGGCTACCCTCGCCCTCTTGAACGCTGCCTGGCCGAAGCCGTCTGTACAAGCCCAACGCCGTGAGGCGTGGGGTGAACCGACAAAAGACGCCGTGTGCAGCGTGGTGAGCCCGCGGCCTCACGGCCGGTCGGCTTCACGTGCCACGCACTCAATCGCGAGGATCACGCGTGATGCGTCTTACGTGCGAGCCGTCTTCGCCAGGGCCACGGCCAGGTCGGCGGCGACGCGGGCGTTGTGGAGGAGCAGCGCCTCGTTCGTCTTCACGCTCGCGCCGCCGGTGAGGGCCCGCATCCGGTCGAGCAGGTAGGGTGTCACGCCGCGGCCGCTCACGTCGGCCGCCTCGACGAGCGCGGTGCCGAGCGCCGAGTCGTGGATCTCCTTCGGAAGCGCATCGGCCTCGGGCACGGGATTGGCGACCACCAGGCCCGACGTGAAGCCGAGGTCGAAGTGCGTGCGGA
>CAIKWU010000278.1 GCA_903831155.1 uncultured Planctomycetaceae bacterium
GACGTGCCGCGCGAGCACGTCGTGCGTGTGAGCGGCCACGATGTAGTAAGTGCCCAACGTGCCGTGCTGCTCACTCCACGGTGAGCACCGCCGTAGCAGTTGGCGCTCGCGTGCGAGACGACGGCGAACTCGAGCCGCTAGTGCGGGCGTCGTGATGGAGCGTGTCGCGTTCATCGTCGTGCCCTCCTGGCCTCCGCGTGCTCGGTCAAAATCGCGAGCCGCGCGAGTAGGTGCTCGATCACCCGCGCCGCCTGCTCTAGCAACAGCCTTTCATGGTCGGCCGTGTCGTCATCCCACGCGCGACCCATGAGCGTGTCGGCTAACGCTCGCGGGGCCGGGAGGTCGAAAGGCACATCGTCGGCAGTGCTCATGTCGCCACCTCACGACGAGGTTGCGACGAGTCGCCCAATAGGATGTCCAGTTGCTGCAATGCGGCGGCGATCTCAGCCTTGCGAACCGGGCCGGCAGCCCGGTCTGGCACATCCGCCGGCAGTTCATTGAGATGCCGGTGAAAGTCGGCAAGAGCAGCCTCAGTAACGAACCAGCGGCCTCCAGCCAGCTCGGCTCGGAGCCGGCGGCCACGGCACCCTCTTGTGGCCCAACGAACGAGCGTTGACCGATGGGGCTTGTCGGTGCCGCAGCGTCGTGCCCACCAACGGGCGGCCTGCTCGATCGGCATAGTGCCGGGCTTGGCCGGCTCGTGCTGCGCAGAGTATCCTTGACGCATCTCGGTAGATGCTCCTGTAACTGGGTTGCGACTCTGGGATTCAGCGGGCCAAGGAGTTGCACCTCCTTGGCCCGCACTTTTTGCGTGACTACGCAGGCTCAAGAACGTGGATCGTGCGGGCCTTCCCCGGGAAACGATGCACAACGCCTCGCCGCTCAAGTGCGGCCACAATGTGATCTACTCGCGTCCTTGAAACACCCAGCGTGACCGCAAGCTCGGCCTGCGTCGGCTGGCAGCCATGGGCAGCGCGATACTCTTTGATCGCGCGAACGAGCTCCTCTTGTCGTGGACTCATCAAGAACCTCCGTGTCGTGAGCGGCAGTTGCAGCACGGCATCTAGTGATGCTGTTGCCATTGCAGGGGTGTTATGGTGGCAATGAAAAAACGCGTCAACAGATTTTTTAAGATTCCCGCAAATGAAAACGGCTGCCTTTCGGCAGCCGTTTTTTCTCGCTTGTTTTCTTGTCCAGATTGTCAACCAGACTTCAACGCTGCCTCTTCTGCGGCGCTCCAATCAGGTGGCGCATAGTGATCCGCCATAGCAGCCGTCCGATCCCCCAGCGTGGCGGCAGCCGCCTCTCGCCCGTGCTCTTTACGGACCTCTCCGCTGCGAGCGTACCTCAAGAGGTACGGGAACCACTCGACGCACTTAGCCTTCTCGCAGGCCCGCACGACTGCGTGGCGAATGCTCGTCGTCGCGTAGTGATCTCCGACTCGGCTAGAAGCCTTTCGCGGAACCATTGGAATCGTGGCAGCATTGCCTTGGCGATCTGGCACCGCGAGTTTGGGGTCGAACACGATAGCCGACTCGCCACGCCCGGCGAGGGCTTCGAGCACGACGGCTTGAGCCTGCGGCCCGATGGCAATGTGCTTCGTGTGCCCACGCCAAGCGTTTTTGTGCTGCGGCGGAACGTACCTCCACACTGGCCTATCTCGGTCGTGAACGTCTGCGAGCCGCAGCCTCGCGGCTTCTCCGGGCCGGCAGCCTGTCAGCCTGATGAATCTCACGAGCGCCCGCAGCGGCGGCTTTAGGTGAGCCAGCACGGCCTCAACGCGTCTATCGTCAACGGCCTTGCGCCTCGGTGTCTCCGAGATCGTCGGCATCTCGCCACTCCGCAGCGGCTTGACCTCCCGCAGTGCAGCGGGCTTATCGCCGGGAACGATCTCCATGGTGGCGGCCCACGAAAACATCTGCACGATCCGGCCGATGGTGTCGTTCACGTACCGTCTCGTTCTAGGTTTCGTGACCGTCACCTGGCCTTTCTTGTTGCGATAGACCGTTGGCACGGCGGCGAACGACGCCCGAACCTCGATGAGCCTACGCGGCCCGAACTCGCGAGCAGGAAGCGTTCGCACCTCTCGGAGAGCGCGGACGGATGCCAGCCCGGAAGTGTAGGTGCTCGACTTCTCGCCTCGCGTTTCCTTCACGTAGCGCAGCCAACGCAAGGCGACTTCGCCAACGCAGATGTCGGAGGCCAGACTGATTTCCTGCGGCGTGGCAGGGGGCCGGGATACGGCCTCAACTGACTTGCGGCCGCTCGCAAGGTACGCGGCAACGAGCTCGTCGTACTTCAACTGCGCCTCAGGCGAACCGTGCCTTCCTAGCCAGTGTTCCTTGCCGTTGATGAATACACGCGAGTGCCCGGTCTTAGGGTGAACCTTTGGGACCGGGAGCGAGCCAGAGTGGCGGCGACCCATGAGAAAACCTCCTCTTGAGAACGCAAACCGGGAAAGGGGATGCCTTTTCCCGGTTTGACCGTCGTTCCCCGAGGGGCGCGGCTGAACGTCAGCCGGTTACTCGCACTAGAAAACACGAACCAATCAACCAGTGGGCAACACAGGATTCGAACCTGTGACCTCTACGGTGTGAACGTAGCGCTCTAACCAACTGAGCTAGTTGCCCGACGCATCCAACATCGGCGAAACTTCCGCGGATTTTCCGCCGCCGTCTCCATCACC
>CAIKWU010000279.1 GCA_903831155.1 uncultured Planctomycetaceae bacterium
CTGCACTCCGCCGTGGTCGAGATCGTGGTCAAGAAGCACGGCCGCTGCCGCTACACCACGATCCAGAACTGGGCCAACAACATCTACAACCTCGTGACCAAGCGGGCGATGGCCTACGAGGGGGCCTTGATGGAGTGGATCGACGGCAATCTCGGCAGCCACCTCACGATGAAGTACCCGGCCGTCTACCTGATGGAGCCGGGCGCCCGGGGCGAGATCCTCTCGATCGCATTCGCGTCGGCCGGCCAGCATCAGGACGCCGGTGCGAAGATCGTGCACGCGGCCCCCAACACGAGCGGCCGGATCGTTTCCAAGAGCATCTCGAAGAACGGCGGCCGGGCGAGCTATCGGGGCCTCGTCAAGGTCGAGCCGGGCGCGACGAAGAGCAAGTCGAGCGTGGTCTGCGACGCCCTGATCCTCGACGACAGGAGCCGCAGCGACACCTATCCCTACATCGAGATCGAGGAGCAGGACGTCTCGATCGGCCACGAGGCGAGCGTTTCGAAGATCGGCGAGGAGCAGCTCTTCTACCTGATGAGCCGCGGCCTGACCGAGGCCGAGGCGAGCACGATGATCGTCGGCGGGTTCATCGAGCCGCTCGTCAAGGAGCTGCCGATGGAATATGCCGTCGAGATGAACCGCCTGATCGAGCTTCAGATGGAAGGTTCGGTGGGGTGAGCCGACGATGAGCACCGCCACGGCCTCCCCGCACGCCGCCTTCGACGCGGCCTCGCTCGACCGGGTTCTCGCTGCGTCGTCGCTGCCCGCATGGGCCAACGACCTCCGCCGCACCGCCTTCACGCGACTGGCATCGCTCGGTCTGCCCGATCGGCGGGACGAGAACTGGATGCGGACCGATCTCCGCGCCTTCAAGCCGCAGGCCTGGGGCAGGAGCCGGCCGCCGGCCGCGATGCCCGCTCCCGACGGCCTGCTCGCTCCCGCGATCCTGTCGGGCGATCTGGCGGCGGAGTCGTATGCCGATTTCGAGCGGGGCCGGCCGGCCGGCGACGGGGCTCGGGACGCCGTGTCCGGGCGGCTCGCCGGGCGGCTCGCGTCGATCGACGGGCACGTGGTTCGGCATGATCTCGACGCGGCTCTCGCCGCCAAGGGCGTGGCCTTCGGTCCGGCCGACGAGGTGCTTGCGAGCCATGAGGAAGCCCTGCGATCCCACTGGTTCCGGGTCATCGATCCCGGCTGCGACTGGTTCGCGGCGGCGCACGCCGCGTTCCACGCCGCGAGCGCCGTGCTCTACGTGCCTCCCGGTGTGCGGATCGCCGATCCGTTGCACGTGATCGCGGGCATCACCGACGGCGGCGTCGACACGTCGCACGTGCTCGTCGTCCTCGGCGAAGGTGCCGAGGCGACCGTGCTCACCGAGACGGCCGGTGGCGGTCCCGTGGGCACGGCCGGAGGCCTTCATGTCGGCGGCACGGAGATCGTCGTCGGCAGGGGCGCCTTCCTGCGGATGGTGAACCTGCAGAACTGGAACACCGGCGTCTGGCATTTCGCCCGGCAGAAGGCCGTCGTTCACGCCGATGCCCGGCTGCAGTGGACTCTCGGAGCGCTCGGCAGTCGGCTGTCGCAGGTGGCACAGGACGTGGCCCTCGCCGGCCGCGGGGCCTCCGCCCAGGTCAACGGCGTGATGTTCACCGAGGGCCGGCAGCAGCTCGTCTACAACACGCTCCAGCACCATGAGGCCCCCGGCTGCTCGAGCGACCTTCTCTACAAGGGCGCTCTCCAGGGCCGGAGCCGGCTCGTGTGGCGGGGCATGATCAAGGTCGACAAGGCCGCCCAGAAGACCGACGGCTATCAGCGGAACGACAACCTCATGCTCTCGACCGAGGCGCGGGCCGACTCGATCCCCGGCCTGGAGATCGAGGCGGACGATGTCCGCTGCACGCACGGGGCCACCAGCGGCCGAGTCGATGCCGAGCAGATCTTCTACGCTCGCGCCCGGGGCCTTTCCGCCGAGGAGGCCGCGCGGCTCGTGGTCGCCGGCTTCTTCCAGCAGGTGTTCGACCGGATCACGATCCCGCAGGTCCGCGAAGCGCTCGCCAAGGCGATCGGCGGCCGCATTCACCGGATTGCCTGAGCGCCGCCATGGCAGACTTCGTTCGCGTCATCGATGTCAACGGGATTCCCGATCCGGGCAAGACCCTCGTCGAGGTGGAGGGCGACATGATCGCCCTCTTTCATGTCGGCGGCTCGTACTACGCCATCGACGACGTCTGCACCCACGACGGCGGCCCGCTGGCCGACGGTGAGCTCCGCGACCACAAGATCGCCTGCCCCCGTCATGGCGCGAAGTTCGACATCCGCACCGGCGCCGCCCTCTCGATGCCCGCCATCCGGCCCACGCGGGCCCACGACGTGAAGGTCGAGGACGGCGGCGTCTGGGTCCGGCTGCGGTCGGAGGCCGGCACCGGCGGCCCGCCGCTCCACGGCTCGCTGCCGATGGCCGCCCCTGCAGCATCGACCTGCTGCAACCCGCCTGCTGCCCGCGAGGCGGCCGGTGCCGATGGCGGCGCGGCGGCCGGCGGCCCGCTCTGCGAGGACCGCGTCCGCGAGATGCTCAAGGATGTCAAGGATCCGGAGCTGTTCGTCAACATCGTCGATCTCGGCCTGATCTACGGCGTCACGCTCACGCCCGCTGCCGACGCGCCGGGAAAGCAGCACGTGGCCGTGGACATGACGATGACGAGCCCCGCCTGTCCGGCCGGGCCGCAGCTGATCGCCGACACGAAGCGGGTCGTGGGATCGAGCCCCGAGGTGTCGGCCGTCGAGGTGCGGATCGTGATGGATCCCCCGTGGACGCCCGACCGGATGACCGAGGCCGCCCGCGATCAGCTCGGCATTTTCTGAGGCACGCTGCCATCCCCCGGGGATTGCTCGCGCGGGGACTTCTCGTGATCGCGACGGAGCCCCGCCTCTTCACGCGGCTCGGGCCTGCCCGTAGCCCGCGTGGGCGACCTGTGTGATCCTGTGGTCGTCCCGCAGCGACGTCACCCCCTGCCGAGCATCCCGATGCGGCTTCTGATCTACGAGTGGTGCTGTTCGGGCGGGCTCCTCGGGCCCGATCGGTCACGTGTGATCGGCCCGGGCGATGATGCGGCATCGCTCGCGCGGGAGGGGCACGCGATGTTTCGGTCCCTCGTGGTCGACGCGGTCCGCGATGGCGGCTTCGAGGTGGCTGCCCTTGTGGATGAGACCGCCGCGGCAGGCATGCCCGCCGCCGCCCGGCGCATCCCGGTGCCGCCCGGCCGGGAGGTCGAGTCGCTCACGGCGGCTGCGAAGGACCATGAGGCCACGATCGTGGTCGCTCCCGAGACGGCGGGCGTGCTGGCGTCGCGGGTGACGGCCGTGCGGGGCGCGGGGGCGAGCGTGATCGGGCCGTCGGATGCGTTCATCCGCCTGGCGGCCGACAAGCAGGCGACCATCGATGCCCTTGCCGCGGCGGGCGTCCCCGTGCCGGCCGGCCGGTCACTCGCCGCGAACGAATCGTGGCCCGAGTGGTTTCGGCTGCCAGCCGTGCGGAAGGCGCGGGCGAGCACGGGGGGCGACGGGCTCGTGGTGGTCGAGGCGATGGAGTCGATCCCCTCCCCTGCCCCCGTGGCTGCGAGGCTGGAGGCCTGCTGCTCCGGCGAGCCCGTCGGCGTGTCGTGCCTGCTCGGTCCGCGGGGCATCGTGCCGCTGGCGGTGATGCGGCAACGGTTCACTGCGGCACCGTCTCCGGCCTACGAGGGCGGTGCCCCGCTCGATGATCCGGCCCGCCGGTCGCGTGCCGAGGGGCTGGCGGTGCGGGCGATCGCGGCGCTGTGCCGCCGGGACCACGATCCATCCACCGGCTGGGTCGGAGTCGATATGATCCTCGGCGACCGTGACGACGGCCTCGACGATCGCGTGCTGGAGGTGAATCCCCGCATCACCACGTCGTTCGTCGGGTTCACCGCCGCGGCGTCCGCGAGCCTCGTGCGGGCGATCGTGGACGTGGCGGCGGGCCGCGATGTGGATCGCGGCTCCCTGCCGAAGGCATGCCGGTTCTCCATCGCCGATGACACTCCTCCCACAACCACGTGACGTGCTCGCGCTCGACATCGGCGGGGCCAACATCAAGGCGGCCGACGGCTGCGGCTGGACGCACGCCGAGCCGTTCGCGATGTGGCGGGAGTCGCCGCGGCTCGCCGAAGCCCTCGGGGGCATCATCCGGGCGGCCGCACCGGCGCGGGTGGTCGCCACGATGACGGGCGAGATCGCCGACTGTTTTCCGGACCGCACCGCCGGGGTCGCCGCCATCGTGCGGGCGACGCAGACCGCCTGCGAGGCGGCCGGCTGTCGGTCGCCGGAGATCTATCGCGTGGACGGGCGGCTCGTGCCGGCCGGCGAGGCGATTGCCGACCCTCACCGGGTGGCGGCGAGCAACTGGCACGCAGTCGCCAGGCTGGCGGCCGCGCTCGTGCCCGCGGAGCGGGCATTTCTCCTCGACGTCGGCTCGACGACCACCGACATCGTGCCGCTCGATCGCGGCCGCCCCGCGTTCCTCGCCGCTGATGACGCCGGCCGCATGCTGTCGGGGGAACTCGTCTACACCGGCGTCGAACGGACGCCCGTGCCCGCGATCGTCCGGGCGCTGCCGCACGCAGGGGCACGGAGGCCGGTCGCCAGTGAGCGGTTCGCCGAGTCGCGGGACGCGTGGCTCCTGCTGCGCGGGCTCCCCGAGGATGCGGCATCCCACGACACCGCGGACGGCGGACCGGAGACCCGCGAGGCCGCCCGGGTGCGGCTCGCCCGCTCGATGCTCGTCGACCCCGGCTCGTTCTCGGCGGATGACGCGGAGCGGGCCGCCCGTCACGTGGTCGCGGCGCAGGCCCGGCTCGTCGCCCGCGGACTGGTGCGGGTCGCGGGCGTCGTCGGCTGGCCGCCGGCGGTCGTCGTCATCTCGGGCCACGGCGAGCCGCTCGCGAGGATGGCCCTCGAGGCCGCGGCCTGGCATCCCGCCACGATCTCGCTGCCGGCCATGCTCGGCGTCGACGTGTCGCGATGCGCGCCCGCGCATGCCCTGGCGATGATCGCGAGGGGGCAGCTGCCATGACCATGCGGTGGCGAGTCGGAACGCTCCGGCCTCCGACCGCCCCGGTCGAGCGGCGGGTGATCAAGTTCGGTGGCAGCCTGCTGACTCGTCCGGAGTGGCCGGAGGACCTGCTCGACCTCGTGGGCTCCTCGCGGGGCTCGACGACGATCGTGGCGGGTGGCGGTCCCGTCGTCGACGGCCTGCGAGCCATCGATGCGGCCTGCCCGCGGCCGGCCGAGGTGATGCACGCCCTCGCCATCGAGGCGATGCGGGTCACCGCTCGACTGGTGGCCGAGGCGACCGGCCTTCCGCTCGTCGGTGAACCGGAGGGGCGTGAGTCGGCCGTCGTGCTCGATGCCGCCCGCTGGCTCGCGAGGGAGAGCCCGCGGCGAAAGCTGCCCGCCGGCTGGGACGTGACCAGCGATTCCATCGCCGCCATGGTCGCCCGCGAGCTGGCGGCGACCCTGGTGCTCGCCAAGCGGGTGCGGCCGCCCGTCGACGACCTCGCCGGCCTCGCCGCGGCCGGCTGGGTCGATGCCCACATGCCGACCGCAGCGGCGGGACTGCCGGGCATCCTCTGGGCCGTGCCGTGCGACGAGGCTCGCGGGTGATCGCGGGCGATCAGTCCCAGCTGCAGCCGGCCATGCCGGCCGGCCGGGCGGCAATGGCCTCGTGCCTGCCGGCAGCGGCGTCCTGCGACTCGGCCGTCGCGGCGGCAAACTGCCAGGGCTGGAACGTCACGCCCCCGGAGGCCGAGAGCACCCACGCCGATCCCTTCTTCACGCCCGTCGCCACCGTCGGCACCGTTTCGGGCACGTCGTATTTCGGCAGTGGCACGGCGGAGGCGTCGAGGAGCGGAGCGAGATCGCAGCCCGCCTTCGCGTCGAGTTGTCGGCCGCGGATCAGGGCGGCGACGACGGCCAGATCGACACAGTTGGCCAGATCGGCGAACACGGGATGCTTCGCGGCCAGAGCGTCGTAGTTGGCCGTCATGGCCTCGCACCACCTCCGCGCGGTGGCATCGGCGGCGCCGCCGCCCCGCTTCACGCCGTCGTTTCCGAAGGCGTCGCTCTCCGTCAGGCACTTCATCCGTCGGCCGCCGATCTTCCAGGCGAGTTCGTCGGGGTCGCGGGCGATCGGGTCGTACTCCGCCTCGAGCCAGAACCGCGGCGTGGCCATGGCCCGTCCGCCGGCGGGCACCATCGCAAGGTAACTCGGCAGTTTCTGCAGCCCGGACGGCTCGTGACCCATGCCGATCCGCTTCATGCGGTAGTCGGCGGCGACGAGCACGCGGGCGAAGCGGCTGTCGGTCGGCACGCCAGAGACCGTGACCTTCTGCGGTCCGAGCGCCTGTTCCATGGCGGTGAACGTGGCCTGCGGATTGGCCATGGTTGCCTGACGGGCGAGCAGCGTCTGGAGGTTCGCGATGCCCTCGGGCGTCGGATCGATGGAGCATGTCATGCCGCCGTTCTTCGCGGCGTCGATGGCCCGCAGGGCCACGACGAGGTCCTCGAGCATCAACGGTGGACGTCCGGTCGAGGCACCGACGACGTTGCCCGCCTGGTCGACGACCAGCGCGTCGGCCGGGCCGGTGAGCACGATGTCGCCCGCATCGGGATCGACGAACACGTGGTCGATCCGCTGCAGGCCTCCGAGATACATCGCCTCGGCGGGAACGGTCGCTGACTTCGCCGTTGCGGATGCAACCGCGGCGGCGACGGCCTTGAGCGAGACCTTCCGGGAATCGCCCGCCTTGCCGGTCCAGTTGCCGTCGGCGAGGGCACGGCGCCGTTCCACCGCCAGTTCCTCCGCGGCCTTCGGGTCGAGGTTGCCGACGATGCCCTTGGCATCGACCGAAATGCCGCCCACCGCCTGGTTGCCGAATCCGCCGCCGCCGCCGAACTGCGCGGCCGCTGGCCGGGGGACGATTGCGACCACGGCGGCCAGGAAGGCAGCCAGGAGAAGACGGTTCCGTGGAGACGCCGAACGGTGCACGGGGGGCATGGGAGCCTCGTCGAATCGCGGGTGGAAACGTGGAATCACGTGGGTGCGATGCTAGTCCGCTGCCGAATTTTGAGCAAACCCGGTTCCGGCGGTGGATTGGGCCGTCCACCCCTCGCCAACGACGCCCCGCTGGATCATGATGCAACGGTTTGGCGGCGGCCGGACCGCCGGCCCGGCCGAGGGCTGGGACAGCCGAACAGGACCATTTCCGGCGTCAGTCACGGCGGCTCTCGTTCATGCAGGCTCCCGCATCCCATCTGGTCGTCAGGGATCCCGTCGCGGGCGAGCACGTGGTCCGACTCTCGCCGGGCGGCCGTGTCGTGCTTGGCAGGGCTCCGACGAACGACGTGGTCCTGCACGACGAGCGGGCGAGCCGCGTGCATGCCGAGGTGCTCGCGACCGACGCCGGCTGGGTCATCCGGGACCTCGAGAGCCGAAACGGCACCACCGTCAACGGGCAGCCGGTCGCCGGGGAACGCCCGCTCGCCGCCGGCGACGTGGTGCGAATCGGCCTGGTCGAGGCGATCTTCGGCCACGGGGAGCCGCGTTCCCGTGCGGGGATGTCGGGAACGATCACCGGTGAGCTCGCGCGGGAGCCCGTGCCGCCATCGGTGACCATCGCGCACCGCGCCTCCCGGAGCAGCCTCCTCGACGCGATCAGCACGTCCGCCGACAGTGTGCCCCGGGTGGGCCGCGCGGCCGCCGAGCTCTGCCGCCTCGCCTTCGCGCTGGCCGCCGCGGACGATGCCCGGGCCATCGCCCGTCTCGCGCTCACCTCGGCGGTCGAGGGTACCGCCGGGACGACCGGCCTCGTGCTCCTGCCCCCGCGGCTCGGCGATGCGGCGGCGGAGCGGCCCGCCCTCCGGTCGCTCGCCACGCTGGCATCGGTCCCTGACCCGTGGCCGGAGGCATCGCCCAATGACGTCGTCACGGCCGTGCTCGAGGCTGACGAGGCGGTGCTGACCGCCCGCGGCGCCGGAGCGAGCCGGCCCGCGCTCGCCGCGCCCGTCCGCTGGCGTGGCCGGCCCGTGGGCGCGATCTACCTCGAGACCGACGCCGACGCCGCGGCCACGCCGGACGACCTGGAGTTCCTGCTCGCGGTCTGCGACGCCGTGGGCGTGGCGATCGACAACCTCGCAGCCCGCGAGGCGCTCTCGAGCCGGCTCGCCACCGCGGCCGACGAGAACGAGCGGCTCCGCCGGCGGCTGGGCGAGGACTCCAGCATGGTGGGCGCGAGCCCGGCCCTCCAGGGGATCATCGGCCAGGTGCAGCGGGTCGCGGCGACGAAGGCCACGGTGCTCGTCCGCGGCGAGAGCGGGGCCGGCAAGGAACTCATCGCCCGCGCCATCCACGACTCGAGCGACCGGCGGGACGGCCCGTTCGTCTGCCTCAACTGCGCGGCGCTCTCCGAAACGCTCCTCGAGAGCGAGCTCTTCGGCCACGAGAAGGGAGCCTTCACCGGCGCCACCGAGCGGAAGATCGGCAAGTTCGAGGCCGCCCATCGGGGCACGCTGATGCTCGACGAGATCGGCGAGATGAGCCCCGCCATCCAGGCGAAGTTCCTCCGCGTGCTCGAGGGGCATCCGTTCGAGAGGGTCGGTGGCAGCGGCCGGGTGCAGGTGGACGTCCGCGTGGTGGCTGCCACGAACCGCGACCTCGAGAAGGCCGTCACGTCGGGAGGGTTTCGCCGCGACCTCTACTTCCGGCTCAAGGTGGTGGAGATCCTGGTGCCGCCGCTCCGCCGCCGGCCCGAGGACATCGAGCCCCTCGCCGCCCACTTCCTCGAGCGGTTCGCTTCCGAGACGGGCCGTACCATCCGCGGCTTCACCCCCGCCGCCCTCGAGGCGATGCGGACCTACCACTGGCCGGGCAACATTCGCGAGCTCCGGAACGTGGTCGAGCGGGCCGTCGTGCTGGCCCAGGAGGAGTGGCTCGACGTCTCCGACGTGAGCCTCAGCCACCTCGCGGCCGCGGGCGATACCGACAAGTCGGGCATCCTCCGGGCGGGGCCCTTCATTCCCACCACGATCGAGGAGATGGAGCGGCGGCACGTGCTCGCCACGCTCGAGGCGGTGGGCGGCAACAAGACGAAGGCCGCCGCGATTCTCGGCATCGAGCGTTCGACGCTCGACCGCAAGCTCGCCAAGTGGGCGAAAGTCTGAGGCCGAGGAATCGGCGAGCTTGAAACGGCCCGAACTCAGCGAGGGGCTGCCCGTGCCCCGGGAGCCGGGCTATGGGAGCAAGCGCAGCCAGGATGGCGGAGCGCAGCGGACATGCAGTGAGTGGATGCCACGAGGGCATCCACGAATGTCCGGCGACGGGGCACGGGCAGCCCCTCGCCCGAAGCACGACTCGAATCGTGATCACCCCCGAGCCGCGTCAGTCGTCGCCGAACCCGAAATACCGCTTCCAGTACTCGGCTCCCTCGGGGCCGGGCTCGGGCGGCTTGGCATCGGGGCTCGGGCGGCCGCGGGCGCGGCGGGCTGCCCGGGCGTCCGCGAGCCACTCCTCGCACGACACGGCCTTCGCGCGGCGGCGGCGGGCCGCGGCCTGGAGCCGCCGGTCGCTGGAGATGACCACCAGGTGGCCGGGCGACGTGTCGTCCTCGACGAGCTCCTCGATCAGCGAGTCGGCGTCGGGATACTCCCGCGCGAACCAGACGCGGATGCCGCCGTGCACGAGCCGCCCCGGCAGGCCGTCGGGGGCGCGGGCCGCGTCGAACACCACGATCGTGTCGGCCGCCTTGTCGCCGAGCAGGTCGACGAGCATGTCGAGGAGCGCCACCCGCGACTGCTCGAAGCCCTTTGGCCCGCGGGTCTCCCCGAACACACCCGAGGCATGCAGCAGGTTGTAGCCATCGACGATGAGCGTCATTCAGACGAGCCGGTGTTTCACACGGCCCCCCACGATCGTGGCCACCGCCTTCCCCTGCAGCGTCCAGCCGTGGAACGGCGAGTTGACGCTCTTCGATTGGAAGCTGCCGACGTCGACCGTCCACGAGAGTTCGGGATCGATGAGGGTGATGTCGGCCACGGCACCGGGGCGGAGCGTGCCGCGGTTGATCCCGAGGATCCGCGCCGGCAGCGTGCTCATCGCCTCGATCAGGCGGGGCCATCCGAGCCGGCCGGAACGCACGAGCCGCGTGACGGAGAGGCCCACGGCCGTTTCCAGGCCGAGGATCCCGAACGGCGCCCGGTCGAGCTCCAGCATCTTTTTCTCGCGGGCGTGCGGGGCGTGATCGGTGGCGATGCAGTCGATCGTGCCGTCGACGAGCCCCTCGATGATCGCCTCCACGTCGGCGGCCGTCCGCAGCGGCGGGCTCATCTTGAAGTTGGAGTCGAAGCCCCGGAGGCTCTCGTCGGTGAGCGTGAAGTGGTGCGGGCAGGCCTCGGCCGTGACGCGGATGCCCCGCCGCTTCGCCTCGCGGATCAGGGCCACGCCGCCGCCCGTCGAGACATGCATGGCGTGCAGCCGGCCGCCGGTCACCTCGGCCAGGGCGATGTCGCGGCCGATCAGCACCTCCTCCGCGGCCGCCGGCATGCCGCCGAGGCCGAGCACGAGCGACACGAGCCCCTCGTGCATCACGCCACCCCGCGAGAGTTCCAGCACCTCCTCGTGGGCGAGGATCGGCTTGTCGAACATGCGGCAGTACTCGAAGGCCCGCCGCATCAGTTCGGCGTCGTAGACCGGGGCGCCGTCGTCGCTGAAGGCCACGGCTCCCGCCTCGACGAGCCGGCCGATCTCGGCGAGTTCCTTCCCCTCGCGGGCCCGGCTCACGCAGGCCACCACGAACACGTTGCAGGTGTCGGCCCGGGCCGCCTTCTGGTGGATGAACTCCACCGCCGCCTGCGTGTCGATCGGCGGCTCGGTGTTGGGGATGCAGGCCACGCTCGTGAAGCCGCCCGCGAGCGCCGCCCGGGTGCCCGTCTCGATCGTCTCGTCCTCCTCGCGGCCCGGCTCCCGGAGGTGCACGTGCATGTCGACCAGGCCCGGCGCGACCACGAGGCCGGAGGCGTCGATCGTCTCGTCGGCCTTGCCGAGCGGCTGGGTGCCGGCGTGCCCCACGGCCACCACCTGGCCGTCGCGGACGAGCAGATCGTCGACGCGGTCGATGTCCTGCGAGGGATCGACCACCCTGCCGCCGCGGATGAGAAGCGTGCCCATCGAAAGAGCCTCGTCGGGGGTATCAGTAGACCTTGGTGCCGGGCGACGGCCCGTCCGCGCCGGCCCGCGGCCCGCACGTGAGCCAGAGCACCGCCATCCTCACCGCCAGGCCATTGGCCACCTGGCCGAGGATCAGCGACTGCGGGCAGTCGGCCACCTCGGCCGTCACCTCGACCCCGCGGTTGATCGGCCCGGGGGCGAGGATCAGCAGGTCCTTCTTGGCCCGCTTCAGGCGGTCGCGGGTCATCGCATACAGGTGGGCGTATTCGCGGACGGACGGGAACGGCCTGGTGTTCTGCCGCTCGAACTGGATCCGCAGCAGGTTGAGCACGTCGCACCGCGGCACGATCGCGTCGAGATCGTGCGACACCTCCACGCCCAGTTCCCGCCACCGGTCGGAGACGAGCGTGGGTGGGCCGCAGAGGATGACCTTCGCGCCGAGCTTCATCAGGCCCCAGAGGTTCGACCGGGCCGTGCGGCTGTGGGCGATGTCGCCGACGAGTCCGACCGTGGCGCCCGACAGGTCGCCGAGCCGCTCGCGGATCGTGAAGATGTCGAGCAGGCCCTGCGTGGGGTGCTCGTGGGGGCCGTCGCCGGCGTTGATCACGCCCACGTCGAGGTGCTGGGCGAGCAGGTGGGGAGTGCCGGGCGTCACGTGCCGGACGACGACCGCGTCGATCCCCATCGCCTCGAGGTTCTTGGCGGTGTCGATGAACGACTCCCCCTTGGAGAGGCTGCTCGACGAGGCGGAAAAGTCGACGACGTCGGCCCCGAGGCGGCGGGCCGCGAGCGCGAAGCTGGTCTTCGTGCGGGTCGAGTTCTCGAAGAACAAGGTGACGATGGTTTTGCCCGCAAGCACGCCCAGCTTGCGGCGGCAGCCCCCCGTCGCCTCCTTGAAGAGGGTGGCGGTGTCGAGGAGCGTGCGGACCTCCGTCGGCGTGAGCCGCTCGAGGTCGAGCAGGTGGCGGTGGGTCCAGTGCGTCGGGACGGTCTGGTGGTCGAGCGGTGCGGTGGTCATCGGAATCAGGACGTGCTGCCGCCGGGGACGACGCGCCGCGGACCTGCGGGAGCGACCGGCGGGCGGAGTCTAGCAAAATACGGCGGTTTCGCGGGCGCTTCGCGGCCGAGGTTGGCCTTGTCCCCGGCGCGGGCCGCTGCCTACCTTCCCGCCGTTTGGCAGCGAGTTCTCGTCCCGGCCGATCCGCCGCGGACGCACGTCAGGCACCCGATATCCCATGAACGACATCGCCTGGTCGATTCGAGCCATCTGGCCGGTGTTTCTTGCGATCGGTGTCGCGTCGGCGGGCGGATGCACGTCGGCGATCAGCACGGCGTATCTGAGGGACTCCCTCTGGGATCTCGGGGAACACGCCGCCGAGGAGGAGGAGCAGGAGCCGGCTGACGAAGAACGTCAGGCAGCCGACGCCCCCGAGTCGTCCACGCCTGCCACGGCCGCGTCGGCCAGCAGCGAGTTCGATGCGGAGCGGCGGGCCGCCGCGATCGACGAGGCCGTCGCCCGGCTCGCCCGAATCGGTCGCCTGGACGACGCCGCCAAGGCGACGCTCGTGCAGACCCTCCAGCAGACCTCGCAGGAGGACTGGCCGGTGGTCGTCGAGGCGTTCGCCGACTCGCTCGAGGCCACGGCCGGAAGCGGTGCCGCCGAGGTGGCGGAAGGGGAAGCGTCGCGGCCCCACGTCGTCGCGAAGGCCGACCTCGACCGGACCGAGTCCCAGCCTGCCGCAGCTCCCGAGCCGCCCGCCGCCGAGCCCGAGGCCGTCGCCGTGGTCGCCGAGGCGGCCACCCCGTCCGCACCCCAGCCCGTCGCTCCC
>CAIKWU010000280.1 GCA_903831155.1 uncultured Planctomycetaceae bacterium
CAGCTGCTTCTTCCGCTCAGCACGCTCCTGCTCGATGAGGGCGCGGCGGGAGACCACGATGTTGCGACGCGCCTCGTCGATCTTGAGCACGAGGCACTGGATGCAGCGGCCGCAGTAGTCGCCGATGTCGGCCGGCCGACGGATGTCGACCTGGCTCGCGGGCAGGAAGACGTTGACGCCCGAGATGTCGACGAGCAGGCCGCCCTTGATCTTGCGAGTGACGAAGCCGGTGACCACGTCGTTCTCGTGGACGCTCTCCATGACGCGGAGCCAGTCCTCGATCCGCCGCGCCTTCCGCTTCGAGAGCGTGATCAGGCCGCGCTGCTCCTCGAGCGAGCCGTCTTCGAACTCCTCCAGCAGCACCTTGACGGTGTCGCCGACCTGCGGCGGGGGCTCCGTCTCGTCCCACTCATTCCGCGGGATGTGGCCCTCGCTCTTGTACCCCACGTCGACGAGCACGAACTCGTCGTCGACCCGCAGCACCTTCCCCTCCAGAACTGAGTTGACCGCGAGCGTCGCGGCAGCCACCGAGTACTCCCCCTCGGGGGCTCCCGCCATGGCCAGTTCCAGTTCCTGATCGAGTTCGTCTCCGGTTTCCAGTTCGCGAATGAGGTTGCGGTTGACCATGCGTGGGGGGTTTCGGGAAAAAGCGGGGTTGGGGGGTGCTGACGGACGCGGGCCACGAAGAAATCGAGCCTCGCAGCATACCAGCCGCCTCCCCCCGGAACAATCGAGCACGGCCGCCCTGCCGCCGCAGGTTGCCCGACCGATTCGCCGGCGGGGCGGAATGGCCGGGCTCGCGACGCCCTGCCGATCCTGATGATGAAAGGATTGGACATGCCCCGCCTCGCCGTCCCGCCGGCCACCAGCCTCCCGGGCCCCCTTGCGACCGCGTGCCTCGCGGTGGCCTTGCTGGCCGCCTCACCGGCCGCCGGGCAGTTCCTCGACACGGAGAAGGTGCCGGGGGCAGCCGCGGCCCGCCTCGGTGACGTCCGCACCCAGCGGTATCGCGTCGGGGTGTCGGTGACCGCCGACGGCGGCCCGTGCCGGGGCATCTACGCCACGCTCCCGGTGCCCCGGGACTGGCCCGAGCAGAAGGTTCGGATCGTCGAGGAGGACGTCACCCCCCTCGTGAAGACGCTTCGCTACCGCGAACTCGCCGGCGACGTGAAGCAGCTCGTCGTGGAGATCCCGGAACTCCCCGCCGGAAACCAGGCGCGGGCGATCGTGACCTTCGAGCTCGAACGGGCCGCCATCCTGCCGCCGCAGGACACGTCCGACCTCCGGCCGCCGGAGAAGCCCGACCGCGCCCTGCGGGCCCACCTCGGACCGAGCGCGTTCATCGAGTCACGCGACCCGAAGATCGTCCGGCTCGCGAAGGAGGTGACGGATGGTCTCGAGGGCTGGAAGAAGGTGGAGGCGATCTACGACACCGTCCGCGACAAGGTCGAGTATCGCAATGGCGAGCTCAAAGGCGCCCGGAGGGCGCTGGTCGACGGCTGGGGCGACTGCGAGGAACTGACGTGCCTCTTCATCGCCATGTGCCGCGCCGAGGGCATCCCGGCTCGGACCGTCTGGGTCGAGGGGCACTGCTACCCCGAGTTCTATCTGGTCGATGGGTCGGGAGCCGGCCACTGGTATCCCTGCCAGGCCGCGGGCACGCGGGCCTTCGGCGGGATGCCCGACCAGCTTCCGATCCTCCAGAAGGGCGACACGTTTCGCGATCCGGACCGGCCCAACAAGCCGCTCCGCTACGTGTCGGAGTTCCTCAAGGGAGCCTCGGTCGTCAAGGGCTCCGAGCCGGCCGGGCAGCCCCGCGTGACGTGGATCCGCGAGGGGGCGTGACCCGCTCCGCTACTCCGCGCCTGCCGGGATCACGGCCTCTTCCCCGATCGGACGACCGAACTGGTCGCGTTGCACGGGCGTGAACCACCGCGGCGCGATCGGCAGGCCGGCCTCCTTCCAGGCCGCCTCGAGACGGTCGCCGGCGAGCCGGACGATCTTCTCACGTCCGCGGCCGACGAGCGTGGACCGGTCGGCCCACGGCGTCACGGGGCCCTCGAATCCGGCCGCCTTCGCATGGGTGAGCACCGTCCCCATCGGAATCACGCCGGTCTCGCCGGGCATCAGCCGGTGGGCATGCGTCATGTCGGCGGCGGCGGCGTCGCGGGGGGCGTCGGAGAGCCGCACCTCGACGAGCCGGCCCTTGGGCACACGCGCGATCAGGTCGAGCGGCTCGCCGGTCACGTGCAGCGCCCAGGCGTCGGCGATCGCGCCGACCCGCTCGTGCGCCACCGCGACGAGCCCGAGCAGGCCCTCGAACGTGTGCACGAACTGGTTGGCCTTGCCCTCGCGGGCCTCGGCCTCGGGGCGGAAGTTCAGGCCGAGCATGATCCCGTGCTTCGCGAGCAGGTCGCCCACGTCGTTGAGGCGGGAGCGGTAGAGCTCGAAGAAGTCCTTGAACGAGTGCTCGTCGGAGGCGGGAGCGACGGTCGCCACGGCCCGCGTGGCCTCGGTGGCCTCCGCCAGTTCCAGCCGCTTCGGCAGGGCCGCGAGCTGCTCCTTGAACACGGCATCGTCGGAGGCGAGTTCCACCGGCAGGTGGAACGTGCCGCTCTTGAGCCGCGCGCTGACCATCAGGCGGCGGGCATGCGGAACCCCGAAGGCCTCGGCCTGCTGCTGGAAGTCGAGCAGGTCGATGTCCATCGCGTCGAAGCCGAAGGACAGGGCGAGTTCGATCAGTTCGCTGGGGCGCCCGGACAGGGGCAGGCCGACCGTGCTGAGGTTCCGAAACATGCGGGCGAAACTCCCCGTGCGGGGCTCCGGGTTGGAATGCGGTGGACGGGCGAGTATGACTGACGCCCGCCCCATTGGGAAGCGCCCCGGCCGATGACCATCCTCGAAGCCGTCGTGTTGGGCGTGGTGCAGGGGCTCACCGAGTTTCTGCCGGTTTCGAGCACCGCCCACCTGCGGATCCTTCCGGCCCTCTGCGGCTGGGGCGACCCTGGCGCCGCGTTCTCGGCCGTGCTCCAGACCGGGACGCTGGCCGCGGTCTGCCTCGCGATGAGGCAGGACATCTCCTCGCTTCTCTCGGGCTGCCTCGAGGCCGTCCGCACGGGCCGCCCCCTCGGCACGCCGTCGTCCCGGCTGGCGGCGCTGATCGCGGTCGGCACGGTGCCGATCGTCGTCGCGGGCTTCGCCTTCAAGGATCTGATCCGCGGCGAGGCCCGCCGCCTGGAGGTGGTGATCGTGGCCCTGCTCGCCGCCACCGCCCTCCTGGCCTGTGCCGAACTGGTCGTGTTCCTTCGAACTCGACGTGGTGGCGGCGGCGGACGCGACGGGCTCGACGCGATCCGCCCGGCCGACGTGATCACGATGGGCCTGGCCCAAACGCTCGCGCTGATCCCGGGCACGTCCCGCAGCGGCGTGACCATCTCCGCGGGCATGCTCGGCGGTCTCGATCGACGCACCGCCGCACGGTTCTCGTTCCTGCTCTCGCTGCCGGCCGTGGCTGCAGCCGCGCTCCTCGAGGCCTGGCAGCAACGGCATGAGATTCTCGGCAGCGGGGAGGCCGCTGCGGCGCTTTTGGCCGGCACGCTCGCCGCCGCCGTCGTCGGCTACGGGTCGATCCGCTGGCTGCTCGGCATGCTGACGGGGCACACGCTCTGGCCCTTCATCGCCTACCGGATCGCGCTGGCCACGGCCCTCGCGGCCGCGCTCGCCTCGGGATGGATCACCGCACCGGCCGCCTGAACCACGGCGGCCTTCGACCGACCCGATGCACACCTCCGATCCCGCCGGCATCGTCTCCCGTCCGTCCTCGAGGCGGGGCTGGGGCATCCTGACGGCCTCCGCGGTCGCGGTGCTGCTCGGTTCGGCGGCCGGCTTCCTGGGAGGTTGGCACTGGCTTCTCGACCTCACGACTCATTTTCGCTGGTACTGGTTTCTCCTCTCGCTGGTCGGGCTGGCGGCGGCGGCAGGGCTCCGCCAGCCCACCGCGGCGGCAGTGCTCGCCGCGGCCCTGCTCATCAACACCCGTGACCTCCTGCCCTACTGGCTGCCGCAGCCGCCCGCCGTCGCGGCCGAGGATTGCCGCCCCGTTCGGGTGCTGTCGATGAACGTCCACCGGGTCAATCGCCAGACGGCCGCCGCCATCGACCACGTCCGCTCGCGGCGGCCCGACGTGGTCGCCGTCCTCGAGGTGGACGACCGCTGGGCTCAGGCGCTCGCGGAACTCGACGACGTTCTCCCGCACCGCGTGATCGTGCCCCGGCCGGACAACTTCGGGATCGCGGTGCTGTCGCGGTGGCCGCTCGCCGACACGCGGGTCGCCGAGTTCACGGCCACGGGATACCCCAGCATCCTGACCACCGTCCGCCACGAACGCGGCGACTTTCGCTTCATCGCCACGCATCCGTACCCGCCCTTCGACGGCCCCGCCACGGCACAACTCGCCGCACACCTCGCCGGTGTCGCCGACGAGGCCGCGGGATCGACGCTGCCGTGCATCGTGGCCGGCGACCTCAACGCGGCCCCGTGGTCGCGTGCCTTCCGGCACCTCGTCGCGGCCGGCGGCCTCCGCGACACCTCGCTGGGGCGGGGCGTGCGGGCGACCTACCACGCAGGCCTGCCCGCGCCGCGAATCCCGATCGACCACGTGCTCGTGCCACCCGGCACGGTCGTGGTCGGCAGGACGGTCGGCCCCGGCATCGGCTCCGACCATCTTCCCGTCGAGGCCGACGTGATCCTGCCGTGACGGCGGCCGGGTCAGGTCGCAGGCTCGAGCGCCGCCACGTCCATGCCGAGCCGCTTGAGCTTCTTGTAGAGCGTGGTGCGGTTGATCCCGAGCGCCCTCGCGGCCACGTCCCTCCGCCAGCCCGCCCGCTCGAGCGCCGCCACGATCAGCTGCCGCTCCGGCTCAGCGAGGGCCCGCTTGAGCGGGGCCGCAGCGCGGGCATCGCCCGCCCCACCGCCCAGCACCGCCGCCGGGAGGTCGGCCGCCTCGACGAGCGGCCCGCGGCCGAGAAACACGCCCCGCTCGACCGCATGCTGCAGCTCGCGGACGTTTCCCGGCCAGGCATGGGTGAGCAGGGCGTCGACGGCGGCGGGCGTGAAGCCTTCCACGGGGCGGCCCGCCCGCGCCGACGCGGCGTGGAGGAAGTGCGTGGCGAGCGTGGGGATGTCGCTCGGCCGCGCTCGCAGCGGCGGCATCTCGATCGACACCACGTTGATCCGCCAGAAGAGGTCGGCGCGAAACCGCCCCGCCGCCACGAGCGCGGCGAGGTCCTCGTTGGTCGCGAGCACGACCCGGGCATCGACCGCGTGGGTGCAACCCCCGCCGACCGGCTCGAACTGCATGTCCTGCAGCACGCGAAGCAGTTTCACCTGCATCGCCGGCGACGCGGTGGCGATCTCGTCGAGGAAGATGGTGCCGCCGTCGGCCTGCAGAAACCGTCCGTCGCGATCGCCGGTGGCGCCCGTGAAGGCGCCGGCGACGTGGCCGAAGAGTTCGCTCTCGAGCAGCGACTCGCTCAGGCTCCCGCAGGCCACCTCGACGAACCGCCCGCGCCGGCCGCTCTGCCGATGGATTTCCCGGGCCAGCAGCGACTTGCCGGTGCCGCTCTCGCCGGTCACGAGCACGGTGGCTGGGGTCGCGGCCACCCGCGAGACCACGTCGAGGATGCCGGTGATCGCCGGATGGGAGCCGAGCACGCCGCCGGTCGCCGACGCGCGGACGGCGGCGCGGTCGCCAGCGACGGCCATGGCAGCGTCGATCGCGGCGAGGATTGCGCCGTCGGCCGCGGGCATGGCGACCGAGGCATCGGCCCACGCCGGGGTCGACCCCGCGGCCCGTTCGACGATGGCGGCGACGACACCGGCCGCTCCCGCCGCCACGCGAACCGATTCCGCCACGACGCGGGCGCCGGGGTCCGGCAGGCCGGCGTCGAGAATGCATGCCGACCAGCCGCCGCGGCCCGCGGCCCGCACGCCCTCGGCCACCGAACCGGCCGCCACGGCGTGGTGACCGAGACCGCAGAGCCACTGGGCGAGGGCCGAGGCCGACCGCCGGGCGTCGTCGACGACGAGGATGCGGCAGGGCTTCGGCGACGCGTCGTCCGGAAGGGCGGGCATGAGTGGCTCACGGGCGGGGGCGGCCGGCCAGCCGACTCCCCACCGATTCTTTAGGTCGCGTTTCGGCGACGGCAAAGTCGCCGCAGGGCGACATCCTTGCCGAATCGGCACACGCGGGTCGCCACGACCCTCACCGCCCGCACGACCGCACCTTTCGGGAACGCCGGCGGCGTTCACCGCGGCCTGCCCGAGCCCTCCTCGGCGGCCTCGTCGTGGTTCACGTCGCCCAGGGCCACCGCGTCGGCGATGCGGTCGGCGGCGGGCCCGAGGAGGATCTCACGCTTCTCGAACAGCGCCTCCGGATCCTGGTCGAGCATCCGGATCCGCCGCTTCCGGAACGAGAAGAAGGCGACCACCGCGAGCGCCACGAGGGCCACGCCGATGACCACGGCCGTGAACCCGCGTTCGGCCGACTGGATCAGGCTCGTGATCCGGTCGCCGAACAGGAACGCGAGGCCGAAGAAGCCGCCGATGACGACCGTGGCGCAGACGAAGTCGGCGAGCAGGAACCAGCGATACTGGACCCGGAGGATCCCGGCGGTGAGATAGAAGGGGCTCCGCAGGCCAACCAGGAACCGGGCCACGAAGAAGGCCATGATCCCGTGCTTTTTGATGAGCGATTCGATCGTCTTCTCCCGCTCCGGCGTGAGGAAGCCGGACCACCACGGGTGCTCCCGGAGGACCCTCGCGCCGAAGAACCGCCCGATGGCATACATCAGGCTGTCGCCAAGCAGCGCGCCCACCATGCACGCCGGCAGGGCGTAGTACCACTTGAGCGCCCCCGCCTTGCTCGCCACACCGGCGGCGACGATCGGCACCTCCTCCGGGATCGGGAGGCCGATGCCGGTCAGCGTGAGGAAGAAAATGATGCCCAGATAGGAACCCCGCTCGATCCAGTCGAACATGATGGCTGGGATCTGGGCGGGGAGGGACGGGGCAGAGGCCGCGGCCGACCTCCGGCGGCGGCCTGCGAAGGCTGGGAGTGTACCGCGCGACCGTCGCCGGGTCAGGATGGCCCCCGCCCGGCGGCCGTCGCCTCCCGCCGCTCGATCACGAGGCCCGGCTCCGGTTCGATCGCGATCGCCTCGTCCACGAGGTTGGCCGTCACGATGCGAACCGTGCCGCCACTGCCCGGCAGCACGAGCACCGCCCCCACCGGCGAGGCCGGGGGCGCGACCAGGGCGAGCCCCTCGGGCCCCAGCACGTAGAGCGCGGTCGCGAGGGCATCGGCATCCGCGGCCGACTCGGCGATCACGGTGGCCGCGATCACCCCCTCGGCGGGCGTGCCCGTCCGCGGATCGAGGATGTGCCCGAGGCGACGCCCCCGATCGACGAAGAACTGCGTGCCCGACCCGCTCGTGCCGAGCGCCCGGTCGTCGAGCGTGATCGTGGCGAGGCGGCGGCCCGGGCGGAGGGGGTGCCGCAGGCCGACCCGCCAGCCGTGACGGCCGGCGACCGCCGGCCCCTGGGTGCCCCGTGCGAGCACGCTGCTCTGCCCGCCATGCACCAGCGCGCTCGGCACGCCGCGGCTGGCGAGCAGCGCCGCCATGCGGTCGAGGGCCCAGCCCTTGCCGATCGCGCCTGGATTGAGCTCGACGCCCCGGCGGAGGAACCGCACGCGGCGGCGATCGGCGTCGAGTTCCACGTGCTGCATGCCGCTCGCGTCCAGCGCGGCGGCCAGGTCGGCGGGTGCGGGCGTGCGGCCCTGCCGCCGCAGGAAGCCCCAGGCGCGGACCAGCGCGCCGGCTGCGAGATCGAAGGCACCGCCGGTGAGGGCGTGGAGTTCTCGAGCCCGAGCCAGGAGGTGCCATGCGTCGGCCGACACCTCCACCCAGCCCTCCGCCGCGGTCGCGTTGATCCGCGAAAACTCGCTGTCGGGGCGGTAGACACTGATCCGCTCCTCGATGGCATCGACGAGATCGAGGGCATCGACGGCGATCTCCGTGTCGCCCGGCACCTCGCCGGCGTTGAAGACCACCTCGAACCGGCAGGCCATCGCCTCGCGGCCGACGACGAGCGTGTGCAGGTCTGCGGTCATGCCTACCGGGGCGCGAGGCCCCGATCGAAGGCGTCCTGGTCACGGCGGAAGAGGGCGAGTTCGCTCTCGAAGCGTTCCGGCGAGATCGTGTAGACGGGCCGCTCGTCGGTGTGCGAGTGGCAGTGGGCCACGAGCAGTCGGTAGAGGAACTTGAACAGCTGCCGGGGCACGCGGAGAGACCGCAGCCCGTCGATCAGCCGCCGCTGGTCGATGGCGGGATCGAACAGCTGGGCAAGGGTGGCGGGGGGCGTGCCCACGCTGGCGGCCTTCACGCGGGTGGAGGCGATGTCGTAGAGCGTCTCGCCCGTCCACTGCAGCGATGGCACGAGGTTCTGCTTGTCGAGCCGGGCCCGTTGGTGGAAGGCCTCGCTCTCCCGCTCGATGAAGCCGTAGAGCTCCTGGGGCAGCAGGAGCTTGAAGCCGAGCCCCGGCACCTTCAGGAACTTGTTGTCGAGCATCGGCCAGATCACCTGCCGCATCCGCTCGGCGGAGCCGTTGATGAGGTCGGGTTCGTCGAGGCGGTCGACGATCACGACCCAGCCGTTCCAGCCGAGCGCAGCGAGCACACCCTGAAGCTTGGCGACGAGCTCGTAGCGGTCGTCGCTCCGCGGCAGCGACGGCAGCGGCTGGCCCGCGAGATCGACCTCGGGCATCCGGGAGAGCGCCCGCGTCAGCTGGCCGACCGTGCGGTTGCCGCTCCGCATGCTGCCCACGATCCGCCAGGCCCGCCATCCGCTCCGCAGCCACCGCCAGGTGCAGGGAATCAAGCAGGCCACGAGGGCCGCCCACGGCCACCAGCGGCCGAGCCAGCCGAGGTCGCCCCGGGAAGCCCCGGCGATCACGGCGGCGACGAACCCCGCCGTTGCCGCCACCGCCAGCAGCCGCGGCCATTCGCCGAGCCACGCGCGGTAGCCCACGCGGCGGCGGAGCCGCGACCAGCGAACCGGAAACGATTCGGCGGTGGACTGGTCGTAGCAGGCCGCGAGCAGCGCGAGATCGCGGGCCTGCGGTCGCGTGAGCCGCGGCAGCTTCCTCGTCTCCCCCACGATCGACGTCACGAGCTGCGTGACGGCGAGCGTGAGGATCGCGTCCATGTGGTCCCAGAGCTTCCACTGGCCGAGCGACTTCTCCACGGCGCGGCCCCGGCCGACACGGCTCACGAACCTGTCGAGAAAGGGATTGAAGTCGTCGTAGAGCGTGACGAAGGTCCGCGCGTCGGGGCTGGCCTCGTTGTGCCGCTCGAACTGCCTGACCATCTGCAGCTTCAGCGCGGTCTTTCCCGAGCCCTTCTCGCCGAACACGATCGCCGTGCTGGGATCGGACGGATCGCCGTAGACCTTGTCCCATGCGGGATGGAACGTCGTCTCCAGGCAGGTCCGCTTGAAGACGGTGTCGTTCTGCGCGTCCTCTTCGGCGAACGGGTTTCCCGCGATCCCGTGGTGCTCGAGGAACTCGTGGACCTTCATTTCGCGGGGCGGCTCCGTGGGGGCGAGGCGGTCACTTGGCCGCCGGCACCATGCCCTCGACCATCGTCCGGAAGCCGGCGGCGTGCTTCTCGACGGTGGCGGCGGGGCCGTAGAACTTGAGGAAGTAGTTGCCGTCGGGGCCCTCGACGATGGCGGCGAGCATGCGGTAGCCGGGCCGGTCGATCGTCTTGCCACCGGCGAACGGCCCGCCGGGCGAGTCCTTGTAGGTGCCCGACACGTCGACGATCGTGACGTCGCGGCCGGCCACCTTGAGCTTCTTGACCGACGCCTTGTCCTTCGTGGAGCCGCCGTCGGGCTGGGCGAACTGGCCGTACCACCGCTCGATGTTGGCGTCGACGGAGCCACCGGCCCCCATCACGGTCATCCTGCCGGCCGGCAGCGGGCTCCCATCGGCGGCGGCCCCGTCCGACGGAATCGCGAACTCCGTCTCCACGATGCCCGACTTCGGCTGCACCCGCTGCCAGCCCGTGGGAGCTTCGAGCGAGATCCCGCCGTCGGCGATCGTGAACACGGCCGCACCGTCGGCGACGGCCGGCTGCCCGCGGCCCGGCGTGGCGACGAGGCACGTGGCCACGACCATCGCCATGGCTCCGATGCGCGGCAGGGGGAACGGCGAGTCGATGGCCATGGATACCTCGGCGGGTTCGTGGTGCAGCGACGCCGCCGGCGGGGCGACGACGATTGATCGTGAAGGTAGCACACCCGTGGCTCGACTGCTCACCAGCCGCCCACCCCGGGAAAGGTCCGAGGGAACTGCTCGGGAAATGCGTCGGTGATGGGCCTCCAGTCCGGCCAGTCGGAACGCCACACCACCTCCCGGCCGGTGGCCTGGCCCGACTCGAGCCAGCCGCGCATCTCGGGCTCCTTCATCGCGGCGGACGGCTGCCCGCCCGGAATCGCGATGAACCAGAAGACATCGTCCGCGGCGACGTCCCCGGCCGGCTCGTCGGGCTCTGCTTCGATCACCAGGTCCGCGGTCGGATCGGGGTCGACCATCGGCGGCTCATGGGCCGGGGCGACGGTGGCGACGCCCGGATCGGCGAGAAGCAGCACCTCGGGCAGGCCCACGGCCGCGGCTGGGTCGAGCGACACGATCGCCGCAATGGGCAGGTCGCTCGCCGCGGGCACGTCGCGCGGCGCGGTCGAGTTCCCCGAGACTGGCGGCGCCGGCCGCGGCGCGGCGGGCATCGAAGCGTGCGGGATCCGGAACCTTGCGCCGCACGTCGGGCAGATCCCCTTCTTGCCCGCAAGGTGATCCTTCACCTTCATGCGGTGACCGGTCGGGCAGTAGGCAATGATCCCCATGGTCGTCGCTCGTTTCCGCGTCAGGAGCGGGCATTCTCGGGCGAACGTGCGATGGGGGCAAGCGGCGGGGGGATCCTTGTGGAGGGGGGCCGGGCGGCGTACGCTCGGACATCCTTGCCGGGTTGAAAGCCGTCGGCAGCACCCCTCCGGAGACCATTCCGCCATGCCGCGGCGCGATCCCCCTGAGCATCGTCCTGAGAACGCGGAGGAGGACCGCGGCCCGATCGAGATCGCGATTGTCGGCGACCTGACGGACAGCGAGGGGGAACTCACCGACCGCCTGCTGAGCGTCGAGCCGCGGGGCGAGTGCACGATCTACTTCGATTCGCCCGGCGGCAGCCCCTACTGCGCGATGTCGCTCGTCAGCCTGCTGCGGCTTCGCGACATCCGGGCCACGGCGATCGTCACCGGCGAGTGCTCGTCGGCCGCGCTCTGGCCGTTCGCGACCTGCCAGCGCCGGCTGGTGACCCCGTACAGCGTGTTCCTCTTCCACCCCATGAAGTGGCAGAGCGAGGAGCACATCGGCATCCGGGAGGCGGCGGAGTGGTCGCGTCACTTCGCCGACCTCGAGCGGGAGATGGACGTGCTTCTCTGCAAGCTCTTCGGCCGTTCCGCGGATCTGATCTCGGAATGGATCCGCACGCACCGCTACGTGACCGGCCAGGAGATGGCCAATGCCGGTCTCGCGGAGCTGGTGGGGCTCGAGCCGCTTGCCTGCCTTCGCCCCGCAGACTGAATCGCGGAGCGTCGCGATCAGCTGCGGTAGTCGCCGTGGCAGGCGTCGCACGACTTCTTGAGTTCGCTGGCCGCCGACCGCGCCGCCTCGTAGTTCTTCTTGAGGCAGGCGTCGCGGATCCGCAGGGCCGCGTCCCGCATGCCGGCCGAGTACCCGCGATACGAATCGTCGTCGTGATACTCGAAGTCGGGCTGCTGGATCGCCTCACCGATCGCCGCGACCATCTCGGCATCGTGGAGCAACCGGTCGACCTGCCGGTCGAAGTCCGCCTTCGACGCCACCGCGGCCCCGATCCCGGCCTCCGCCGCCTCGAGCCGGTTCATCAGCGCCGGGCGGCCCGCCACCTGGCTCCAGAGAAAGTCCTCGTCGCGATCCGACTGCCGCTGCGGCGCGCCGCCGTCGAGCATCGACTCGAGATCGACGAGGCTCAGCTTCGACTCCGCGAGCGACTGGTCGGTGCCGACCTTGCAGTTGAAGCCGACGCGGGCGAACAGGTCGCGGGCCCGCTCGGCATCCTTCTTCCAGCGAACCTCCTGGTCGTAGGCGGCGATCACGCCGAAGGCGAGGGCGATCGAGCTGAAGGCCTCCCGGGCCTTCTCG
>CAIKWU010000281.1 GCA_903831155.1 uncultured Planctomycetaceae bacterium
CCGCATGACGATGCGGCCGGTAAACGTGCCCGCCGAAAAGACGTTGTTGCCCGCGCCGCCTGCGAACAGGCCGACCTCGAAGCCCAGTGCGTCATCGACTCCGTAGGCGGTGAGCTGGACGTTGGTGAGCGAGGCGAGGAGCAGGTCGTCGGCCGCAGCCAGCATGGAGGTGTCGATGACGAGCGTGTCGGAGCCGATCCCGCCATCGTAGGTATCGCGGGCCGCGCCCGACGGCACGACTGCGTACTCGCCGCCGAGCGTCGTGTCGATGACGACGATCGTGTCGTCGCCCGTCCCGCCCGCCGCCCGGTCGCCTTTCGTCGCGCCGCCGCTGCCGGGTACGAGCACGTCGTTGCCATCGCCGCCGTCGAGATCGTCCGGGTCGGCGCCACCGAAGAGCAGGTCGTTGCCACCGAAGCCGCGAATGGTGTCCTGCCCGTCGTTGCCGTGGGCGACGTCGGTGGCCGCTCCGCCGTCGATCGCGTCGATGCCGGCGTTGCCCTCGATCCGATTGAGGCCGCTGCTGCCGCCCCGGATCGTGTCGTCTCCGTCGCCGCCGACGATCACGTCTCCCTGGAGCCCGCCGTCGAGAAAGTCGTCACCACCGCGGCCCCGTAGTTCGTCCTTGCCGCCGATGCTGACGACACCCCGCGGGAGGTTCGAGCCGTCGTCGCCGAAGAGCTTGTCATGCATCACCTCGCAGCCGCCGTCGAGAAAGTCGTCGCCGTCGAGCAGTTCGCGGCCGGTGGGCTCGTTGCCAAACCCGACCGTGGCCCGCTCTTCCCCGGTGATCCCGATCACGAAGTCGTTGCGGTTCGAGTCGGGCACGACGCCGAACGGGGCAAGGGCAAGGCCGCCGAAGGTGGTGGCGAAGTTCCGCGGATTGCCGAGGTCACCGAGGCTTGCGACGCCCCTGAAGACGTTGCCACGGTGGCTGAGCCCGAGGACCGCGCCCGCCGTCGGCAGTTCGAGGCCAACCAGATACTCCGCATCCTTCTCGAGCGGGTTGGCCTTCACCACATAGGGAGCGATGGCCCGCGTATTCGCCCCGCGGATCCGGGGCGAGACCTCGAAGAGATACTGCTGGGCGGAGCCGGCGTTGTCGCCAATGGTCGCCGGATCGGAGAGCACGCCGACGACGTAGGCTGTGCCGGAGGATGTGATGGCGACGTCGCCCACCGGGGAGACGAAGCCGCCGCTTTCCAGCTGCATCCGCCCGAGATCCTCCCAGAGGCCGATGGCGGGTGTGTAGACCAGCAGCGAGCCGTCGGCGGCGGCGGCCAGGAGCCGGCTGCCGTCGACGGTGTCGAGCCCGACCACCGTGGTGTCGAGCGTGGGGCCGAGATCCTCGAGCGTCTGCGTGGAGAAGGTGTACCGCCAGAGGCCGGAATGCCCGAAGGGGGTGCGGCCGCCGCTCATCGCGCGGCCGACGAGATAGGCGGTGTCGTGATTGGCCATCGCGATGTCGCGGGCGACGAATGAAAACGTCGACGCCTCGACCGTGACGCCGAAGGGATCGACGTCGACCCGTGTGAGATAGGTCTTGATGCCGCTCGTGATGCTGTTCGGGGTCGCCGTATAGCTGGCAGCGTAGAGCTGTTCGGGCCGCGACACGCCGCCGCCGGTCGCCTGCACCCACGGTGCCTGCGGTCGCTGACGGACGGTGTACTTCGCAGGAGAGAGATCCGTGAAGCGGAACGCGCCGTCGGCCCCCGTCACTGCGGTGCCGGCGAGCACCTCGGCGGTGCCCTCGCGGCGGTAGAGTTCGACGACCTGTCCGGCCAGCAGTGGCTCGAAGCCGCTGCGGCCCTGGTTCGCGTCGCTGGTATCGTGCTGCCAGACGGTGCCCTCGATCGTGCCGCCGACGTCTGCCGCCGCCATCGGACCGTCACCTTGGATGGCCATGAAGGCTGCCGCAGCGACCGGGGCCTCGCCCACCACGAAGGGAAACTGCAGCCCGCCCCCGGCGACGCCGTCGCCCGAGGGGAACCGCCATCCGGCACGAATCTCCGCGTCGAGTTCGCTGCCGTTGGAGCCCGTCACCTTCGCGCCGTTGATGAAGACATAGTAGGTGCCTGGAAGCAGCGGATCCTTGCCCGCGATCTCATACTCCACGCGGCCCGGGTCGGTCGGCGAGCCGAGGTAGGTGAGCGCGACGGGATCATTGATCGGCC
>CAIKWU010000282.1 GCA_903831155.1 uncultured Planctomycetaceae bacterium
CCGCCCGCGCGGGCCATGGCCTGGGCGAGCGTGTCGCAGGTGAGCACCCCGAAGATCACCGGCAGCCCCCGCTCGCGGCCCACCCGCTCGATGCCGCCGGCGGCGGCGGTGGCGATGTGGAGGTCGTGGGACGTCTCCCCCTTGATGATTGCCCCGAGGCAGAGCACGGCGGCGTAACGGCCCGTGGCGGCGAGCCGGTCGGCCGCGAACGGCAGCTCGAACGAGCCGGGAACCCAGGCGACGTCGATCGCCGCCGCGGGGATTCCGGCGGAGGCCAGCTGGTGCAGCGCACCCGCCAGGAGCCGGCGGGTGATGGCGTCGTTCCAGCGGGCCACGGCCATGGCCACCCGCACGCCGGACGGCGGGCAAAGGCCTCCCCCCTCGAACACTCTCGGCCCTGGCTCGTGGCTCATCGCGCCTGCCTCCGTCCGCTCACGACTTGAGGCTCATGAGGAACTCGGTGTTCGACTTCGTCTTGGCCAGCCGGTTGACGAGGAGCTCCATGGCGTCGGTGGGGTTCATCTCGCTGAGCACCCGCCGCAGCACGCAGATGCGCCGGTATTCGTCCGGCTCGAGCAGCATCTCCTCGCGACGCGTGCCCGAGCGGTTGATGTCGATGGCCGGGTAGATCCGCTTGTCCACGAGTCGCCGGTCGAGCACGATTTCGAGGTTCCCCGTCCCCTTGAACTCCTCGAAGATCACGTCGTCCATCCGGCTGCCGGTGTCGACCAGCGCCGTGGCGATGATCGTGAGCGAGCCCCCCTGCTCCACCTTGCGGGCACTGCCGAAGAACCGCTTCGGCCGCTGCAGGGCCCCGGAATCGACACCGCCGGAGAGGATCTTGCCGGAGTTCGGCACCTCGGAGTTCCAGGCCCGCGCGAGCCGGGTGATCGAGTCGAGGAAGATGATCACGTCGCGGCCGTACTCGACGAGCCGCTTCGCCTTCTCGATCACCATGTCGGCCACCTGGATGTGGCGACTGGAGTTCTCGTCGAACGTGGAGCTGATCACCTCGCACGACGGCCCCTTCACCTGCCGCTCCATGTCGGTGACCTCCTCCGGCCGCTCGTCGATCAGCAGCATGAAGACGTAGGCCTCGGGGTAGTTGGCGAGCACCGCCTTGGCCATCTTCTGGAGGAGCACCGTCTTGCCGGCCCGCGGAGGGCTGACGATCAGGCCGCGCTGGCCGAACCCGATCGGCACGACGAGATCGACGACGCGGGTCGCAATCTCCTCCGCAGTCGTCTCGAGCACGATCCGCTCGTCGGGGTGGAGCGGCGTGAGCTCGTCGAAAAACACCCGGGTGGTGAGCTTCGCCGGATCCTCGCCGTTGATCGCCTCGACGCGGAGCAGCGCGAAGTAGCGCTCGCTCTCCTTGGGCGGACGGATCTGCCCCGCGACGCTCATGCCGTTGCGGAGGCCGAAGCGGCGGATCTGGCTCGGCGACACGTAGATGTCGTCCGGGCAGGAGAGGTAGTGGGCGTCGGGGCTGCGGAGGAAGCCGAACCCGTCGGGCAGGATCTCGAGGGTGCCCTCGCCGAACATCAACCCGTTGAGCTTGATCCGCTCCTTGAGGATCCGGAACACGAGGTCCTGCCGCTTGGCGCCCGACACGTCGCCGAGGTTCTCGCTGCGGGCCAGCTCCACCAACTCCGGCATCGTGAGCTTCTGCAGTTCCGCGATGTAGCCGTCGCCCTTCTTCAGCGACTCGTAGTGGCTCGTGACGTCGAGGCCGTCCTTGACCTCGGCCGCGATCTCCTCGGCGATCGAGAGGGGCTCACGGTCCACGGGGTCGGGAGACGGGTCGGCGGAGGAGTTCGGCATGGTGCACCGGGGACCGCGGCCCTCGTGGGGCGCGGGTGTGTCGGCCTGATGGGCGGAAAGGCGGAGTGACGGGAGACGAGTGGAGACGAGCGTCGCCCCGACGGCCGCAATGCCGCACATGCGGCATGCAACGACCGAAGCGATGAGCGGGGAACCCCGGGCGGGAATCGACCGGACCGGCGGGGGTCGCGATCAGTGGGATCGCATCGCCCGCCAAGCCTCGTCGACCTGGGCCAGAGTATAGGCGGGATCCCCGGAGGCATCCACGCACCACGTGCCAGGCCCTGCTGCGGGCCGCCGGTAGCCCCGCTCCCAGGCGGCGTCCCGGGCCGCGATCTGCTCGGCCGACCACCCCCGCGCCGCGAGCCGGGCCCTCCTCGCCGCTTCCTCACATTCGACGATCACGAGCCCGGTGCAGAGATCATCCCAGCGAGCCTGCACCAGGAGCGGCACGTCCAGCACGAGCACCCGCTCTCCGTCGGCGCCGCGGTCCCGCTCCCTCTCCGCGGCGAGGATCGCCTCCACCCGGCGACGTACCCGCGGGTGCACGATGGCCTCGAGCGCCGCAAGCGCGGCTTCGTGGGCGGGCGTGACGCCGAAGACCTGCCGGGCGAGGGCCGACCGGTCGATCCGCCCGCCCGCGGCGAGGATGCCGGCCCCGAATCGCTCCACGACGGCGGCGACCACCTCGGGATCAGCCAGCGCCTCGTGGGCGAGCGCGTCGGCATCGACCACGACCGCCCCATGTTCGGCGAATCGCCGCGCCACGGTCGATTTCCCCGCGCCGATCCGGCCGACCAACCCGATGACGATCATCTCACTCGCACTCCGCCCAGGTTGCCCCCGACGCCACCGACACCTCCACCGGCACCTCGAGGGCCAGGGCGTCTCGCATCTCCTCCATCACGAGCCGCTCCACCCCGGCCACCTCGTCGGGCGGCGACTCGAGCAGCAGCTCGTCGTGAATCTGCAACACGAGCGCTGCCCGCCGCCGCTCCGCGCGGAGCCGGGCATCGACCCGAAGCATGGCGAGCTTGATCATGTCGGCGGCCGATCCCTGGACGACCGTGTTCACCGCCTCCCGCTCGGGCAGCGTGAGCGCCATCACGCCGGCGGCGTTCCGGCGCTTCGCCCGTTCGCGAACGCCCGCGATCGCCCGGCGGCGGCCGAGCATCGTCGTCACGTGCCCCTCGCGACGGCAGCGGTCGAGCACCTCGTCCATGAAGGCGGACGCGCCGGCGAACACGCGGAAATAGCCGGCGATGAACTCCGCGGCATCGGCCTGCGGAATCCCCAGCGACCTGGCCAGCCCGAACGCCGACTGCCCGTAGAGGATCCCGAAGTTCACCGCCTTCGCGACCCGCCGCATCGCCGCCGTGACGGCGGCCGGATCCACGCCGCACACCGCGGCGGCGGTCCGCGCGTGGATGTCCTCGCCGGCGGCGAACGCGCTGCGCATCGCCTCGTCGCCCGAGAGGTGGGCGAGGATGCGGAGCTCGATCTGGGAGTAGTCGGCCGCCACGAACCGCCAGCCCGGATCCCCGGGCAGGAAGGCCGCGCGGATCTCCTGCCCCTCGGCCGTCCGCGTGGGGATGTTCTGCAGGTTCGGGTCGCTGGAGCTCAGGCGGCCCGTCGCCGTGACCGTCTGGTTGAGGGTGGTGTGCACGCGGCCGGTGGCGGGATCGACCAGCGCCGGCAGCGCGTCGACGTAGGTGCTCTTGAGCTTCGTGTACTTCCGGTGCTCGAGGAGCTTCGCCGGCAGCGGGTGGAGCGGGGCGAGCTGCTCCAGCACCTCCGCGTCGGTGCTCGGGCCGGTCTTGCCCCGCTTCACGACCGGCAGGCCCAGCTCGTCGAAGAGCACGGCCCGCAGCTGCAGCGGCGAGGCGATCGCGAACTCGCGGCCGGCGAGGCCGTGGATCTCGCGTTCGAGCGTGGCGAGGCGGCCCGCGTAGTCGGCGGAGAGTGCGGCGAGCTTCGCGGTGTCGATCCGCACGCCCCGGCACTCCATGCCGGCGAGCACGCCGGCCAGCGGCATCTCGACCGTGGCATACAGCCCCGAGAGCCCCGCGGCTTCGAGGAGGACGGACAGCGGAGCGGAGAGGGCATGCACGAGACGGCAATGGACCGCGGCGTCGGCCGGAGTGGCGGGCCGGTCCACCGCCGCGGCCGACGCCGCATCGGCTCCGGCGTCGAGATGGCGGACCGCCGTCTCCGTGAGGCCGAGGTTTCGCTCGCCCGCTTCCAGCAGGTAGGCGGCGAGCAGCGTGTCAAACGCCGCCCCCGCGAGGCCGACGCCGACCGTCCGCAGGGCCACGTCCTGCAGCTTGAGGTCGTGCCCGCGTTTGGCCACGCCCGCATCGGCGAGCAGTCCGCGGAGCCCCTCGTGGGTCGCGATCGCGGCGGCATCGAACCAGACGGCCGACACGATGGAGGCGACGACGACGCCCGCTGGCCGGACGCGGCCCCCGGCGCCGGCGGGCCGCACCACGCACACCGCCAGCGGAGCCGCGGCCCGCAGCCTGTCGATGGCCGCCGCGATGGAGGCGGGGTCGCCGGGCTCCTCGAGCGGAGCCGCGAGAGCCGGCGGCGCGACCGCCTGGTCGTCGCCGTCGAGGTCGAAGAGGGTCCGATCCGCCGACCGTTTCACAGGCGCCGCTGCGGCTGCGGCGGCCGGCTTCACCGCGTCGCCGCCCTTCACGACCCGCCCCAGCAGGCTGCGGAAGCCGAACTCGCGGAGCAGCCCGCCGAGAGCCTCCGCCTGAGGCGGATGGAGCGCCGCCTCGGACCAGGGCACGGCGACCGGCACGTCGGCCTCGAGGCGAATCAGCTCGCGGCCGGCCCGGGCCGTGTCGCCATGCAGCCGGAGGTTCTCCTTCCGCTTCGCCCCCGACACGCTCTCGATGTCGGCGAGCAGGGCGTCGAGCGTGCCGAACCGCTGGATGAGCTCCGACGCGATCTTCGGTCCGATGCCGGGCACGCCCGGCACGTTGTCGACGGCATCGCCCACGAGCGACAGATAGTCGACCACCTGGTCGGGCCGGATGCCCCAGTCGGCCAACAGCTCATCGGCGCCGAGCGGCTGGTTGGTGCGGAGGTTGAGCAGCCGTACCTGCGGCCCGAGCAGCTGCCTCGCATCCTTGTCGGACGTCGCGATCGTGCACTCGCCGCCGGCAGCCACCGTCCGCGCCGCGATCGTGGCCAGCACGTCGTCGGCCTCGTAGCCCGGCACCTCGAGGCAGGGAATCCCGAACACCGCCAGCAGCCGGCGCACGAGCGGAATCTGCGGCACGAGGTCGGCCGGCATCTCGGCCCGGTTCGCCTTGTACTGCTCGAACTTCTCGTGGCGGAACGTCGGCCCCGGCGGATCCATCGCGCAGACGAGATAGTCGGGCCGCTTCTTCTCGATGATGTCGAGCAGATCCCGCGTGAGCCCGAAGATCACCGACACCGGCGTGCCGTCGGGCGCCGTCATCTCCGGCAGCGCGTGGAAGAGCTGGTAGACCCGCGACAGCGTGTCGATCGCCAGCACGGTCTTGCCGTGCAGGTCGGGGGTCGTGGTGGTGGGTGTCGAAACGGCCATCGAGCGGTCAGCATAGCGGCACAGGCACAGGGTGCGCCGCCGGTCGGAGACGTGCTCGCAGCCGGCGGGATTTGTGAGGTATCCGCCCCGGTGGAAGCATGTGGCTCCAGCGAGGCACAAATCTCACCGTCTGCTGCGCGCGACTCCGACCGGCTGCCCCTCTCGATGTGGTGCGCCCTCAGCGAGGGATTGCCCGTACCCCGTGAGCCGGCGTATGCCGACAAGCGCAGCCAGGAGGGCGCAGCGGCGTCGGCATCCGAGTGAGCCGAGGCCACGAGGGCCGAGGCAAACGTCCGGCGACGGTGCACGGGCGGCCCCGCGCCGGGCGGGGGCGACGTCAGTCGCCGCTCGGGGGCTCGTACTCGAAGTCCTTCCACTTCATGGCGCGGCGGAAGGGCTCGATGCGGAGCACCACCTCGCCGTTGTGGAAGATTCGGACCGTGCCGCTCGTCTCGCTCACCGCCACCGCCACGCTCCGCGTGCGGCGGGTGACGGCTGCGGCGGCCCAATGCCTCGCGCCGAGCCCCTTCGACACCGAGACATTCTCCGCCGACGCGTCGATGTAGCGGGCGGCGGCCTCGACGGTGCCGTCGGGACCGATCACGAAGGCTCCGTCGAGCTGGGCGATCTCCTTGATGCCCTCGCGGACACGCGGATCGGTGAGCCGCCGCTCCGAGCGGCCGTAGCCGCGAACCGGATCGAAGCCGGCGGAGTGACTCGACTGAATCACCTTGCGGGTGTCGCCGACCACGAAGAGCGTGCCGACGGGCTTGCCCTCGCGGCCCTCGCGGCCGATCTCGACCGCGAGGTCGACCACGAGCTTGAGCGTCTCGAGCGGCACCTTCGTCTCGAGGTTCCGCAGGTCGCGAACGGTGAGCTGGCCGAGGTGCTCCTCGAGCCGCAGCAGGCTGACGGAGTCGATCGTGCCGGCCTCGAAGCCGCTGTAGACGGCCACGATCTGGGCGTCGGGGCCGATCATCTCCGCCGCCACGCACTCCAGCAGCGCCTGGGCGAGCCGCTCGTGCACGGGCAGGCCGGCCACATCGAGCGTGACCTGCTTCAGGCCATGCTCATCGGATCCCGCCACATGGGCCGCGTCGTCGGCGGCCACGAGCACCGGCCCCGAGCTCGCGAGCTGGCGGATCCGCGCCCAGTCGAGCGGCTCCTCGACGAGCAGGAGGATCGCCTCGGCCGTGGACGACTCGAACAGCCGCACCGCGACGTCGAGGAGCCGTTCGAGTTGGGGAGTGACGTCGGCCGGGGTCATGAACCCGCTCCTGGCAGGCCGGGGGCGCGGCACCGGGCGGATGGGCCGGCTCAAACGCCGGCGACTCGGACGGATGGCCCCGCCGCGGAAGAGTACGCCCCGGGACATGGTCCTTCAAGGACGTGGGTCGCGGCTAGCGGCGGGCCTTCGCGCCGTCCGCCCCGCCCGCTCCGGCATCGGGCCGCTCGGCGATCATCGCCGGCTCGCCGGACGCCTTCATCGAGCCGTGGAAGGCGGCGATGCCCCCGGGCAGCACCACGCCCCAGGCCCGCTCCTGGTAGATGTTCAGGGCGTGGAGGGCGTGGCCGAGCGGGCCGATCTTCCACTCCCGCGACGGCTCGCTCATCAGCGCGCCGCAGAGATACTCGGCGGCCGCCACCACCCGCGGCTCGTAGAGCCGCTCCTGGTCGAGCGACGCCACCAGCCACTCGAGGATGTGGCCGGTGGTCTGGATCTTGCGGTCGATGTCGTCGTCGCGGTCGGCCGCGTACTTGAACCACTCGGTGCTGAACGACGCGTCGCGGTTCTGCAGCTTCGTGAGCGCGAAGTTCTGGTAGTCGCGGACGTACTTGTCGGCCCGCAGGTAGGGTCCGTCGAGCTCCCCGTTCGCCCGCAGCCGCCGCTGGCAGCCGTAGGCGAGGCCGAAGAGCCGGTGGGTTCCACCGCACGGAGCCCCGCGGATCGGCTGCGCGATCTCCTCCTCGACCAACCGCGGCAGCGACCATTTTTCCCCGTCGCGGCTCTCCCACGTGGCATCGGTGGGCAGGTAGTGGGCCAGCGCGATGAGCGCGAAGGTGAGCTCGGTCCGAGGCTTGCAGGAGAGCTTCTCCTCCTCGATCAGGTCGGCGACCGTAAAGGCCTTGCCCTGGACGTTGAGGGGCGAGTTGGCGGCGACGCGGCACTGCGCGAGGATCGCGAGATACTGGGCCGAGTGCCCCTGCACGCCGATTCCCTTGAGCGCCGTGATGCGGTCGCCGCTGGCGGCGAGCATCACCTGGCCGCGGCAGCGGCCGCCCATGTTCGACCAGCCGATCGCGCTGACGGGATCGCCGGCCGGCCCGCCGACGCGAATCTGGGTCGGAATGCCGAAGGCGATGAAGCCGTGCATGACCTCCCAGGGCGTGTTGTTGGCGGTGTTGAGCGGACGCCGCTGGTAGGTGGCCAGCGTCTGGGCGATTCGACCGCGGAGCCGCTCGAACCGCTGCGTTCTCGGGGGCGGCGCTCCGGTCGCCTGAAGCCGCGTCACGACCAGCGGCGGTGTCTGGCGACGGGCCTTGGCGGAGGGCTCGACGACCGCCGTGACGACCGGCGGCTCCGGCGGCCGTGGCTTCGCGCGGTACTGCGGATTGGACGCATCGTCCACCACCTTGCCGGCCGCGTTCTTCAGGGCCGAGCCGAAGGCGATCGCATCGTCGATCGAGGGCTTCCTGCCACGCTGGTCAGGCTTCGGCTTCGCGGTGGTCGCGGTGGTGCCGGTGCCGGTTCGGTCGGCGGCCTTCACGGCCCGCTTCTTTTCCGCAGCCTTCCTCGCGGCCGCCAGTCGGTCAGCCTCTTCCTGGGTGGGAGGCTGCGGAAGGGCGATGAACGCGGGAGTCGGCTCGGCCTTCTTGATCAGCCCCTCGAGAAACCTCGCCGTGCCTCCGCGGGACCGTGCGGGCGGCGCGGCCGACGAGGGATGGTCTCCCGCCGTCACCAGGCAGCACGCCAGCGTCACGGCAAGGAAGCCCACCCACCGCCGCCGCGAGGCTGCGTGCGAGGGAACGGTGGTACACGGCGCCGGCGCCATGGCGTCTGGTCGGGGCATCACGAACCGCGGTCGGGGCGAGAACAACGAAGGCGTGTTCGGGGTATCGACCGCGCCGTGCCGCGAATCCCTGCGGCCACCGGCGCACCCCCGAGGGTCACGGCAGCCTCGCAACTCGTCCCAGCCTGCCCGGCTTTCCTTCGGGCGACGCTTTCTCTCCCGGGAACGAACTCACCTCGGGGCGCCGCAGCGAATGGCCGGCACGATGCCGGCCGATGGGCGGCAGGACAAGCCTTGGCGTCGCCGCCGCCGCAGTGGGTCTAGAACAGCTGCCGGAAGCCTTCGGCGATCGTCCATTCGGCCGACGAGCCGTCGGGGTCGGCCGCCCATTCCCGCCACTTGTTGACGTCGTCGCCGAGATCCCGGCCGCTCACCCTCTTGAGTGCGCCGACGGCACGGTACTGCACGGCGGGATCCGAATCCTCGAGTGCCTTGGCGAGCACCGGGACGGCCCCCTTGTCGCCCAGTTGCCCCAGTTCCCGCAGGGCGCGGAGCCGCACGTCGATCTCCGTGTCGGTGCGATAGCGGCTCGCGAGCAACTCGACCGCCTCGGAGCCGCCGCGCTTTCGCCAGGCGGTGCAGGCCGCCATCCTCACGCGGACGTCCGGATCCTCGAGGGCCCCGCGGCAGATCGAGGCCGCCGAGGGCGTGTCGAACTCCGCCGCGACGTCGAGAATCCCGCACCGCACCCGGGGGTCGTGCTCGGCGAGCATCGCCTCGACCATTTTCCGGGTGAACTCCGCCTGGTCGGCGTGCGAACCCGCCTTGGCGGCCTTGGCCTCGGCGGCGTGCTCGTCGATCCGCTGGTCGGCCGTGGAGCCGTACTTCCGCTGCTCTTCCAGGGTTTTCTGGCTGGTGGTGAGCTTCGTCCAGGTCTTGCAGCCCATCATGCCGAGGCCGCAGCACACGATGACGATCCGCATCGCCCAGCCGCCGGACGGCGGGCCGTTCTTCGATGCCATACTCGACCTGTCTCCGGGGGGCGTGGGAGACTAACGGCGGCCCGGCGTCGGGAGAAGGGCAAACGCCCGCGGAATGACCTTCCCAGGCGGCGTCCGACCTGCTCGCATCGGGGTCCCCGCCCCCCGACATCGGCCCCATGTCGCGCACGTGCCTCATCTTCGCGCCGCTGGCCCTCGCGGGCTGGGCCCTGCTCCATGCCGCGGCGGCATCCGAACCTGCGGCAACTCAGGCCGCTGCAATCCGCGAGCGGCTCGAACTCCGCGACGCGGACGGGAGCGAGACCGTCGATGCCACGATCCTCGTGGAGGCGGCCGATGGCGGGATGCTGCTCGAACTCGACGACCAGAGGTATCGGCTGGTGCGGCCCGGGGCGGTCGGAGTGCGTCGCCCTCCGTCGACGCCGGAGCCCGCAGACTCCCCGCGTGCGGTCGGCCAGCGGGTGCTCGCGGAACTGCCCGCGGGCTTCTCGCTGCTCACCACCCGGCACTACGCGGTCTGCTTCGACACGTCCCGCGACTACGCGCAGTGGTGCGCCGCCCTCTTCGAGCGGCTGCACGAGACCTTCGGCAACTTCTGGTCGAAGGCCGGGCTCGAGGTCACCGACCCGCAGCGGCCGCTCGTCGTGGTGATCTTCGCAGACCGCGCGGCCTACGAGCGACACGCCGCCGGCGATCTCGGGGGCGCCGCCGATCGAGTGGTCGGCTACTACAACCTGATGACGAACCGGGTGACCACGTTCGACCTGACCGGCGCCGACGGGCTCGCAGGGCAGGCGTCGCGGCCGGGCAACGCGGCGACCGAGATCATGGCGAGCCCTGCCGCCGCGGGGCTGGTGTCGACCCTCGTGCACGAGGCGACCCACCAGATGGCATTCAACTGCGGCATGCACCGCAGGCTCGCGCCGGTGCCGCTGTGGGTGAGCGAGGGCATCGCCGCCTACTTCGAATCGCCCGACCTGGCAGCGGACCGCGGGTGGCGGGGCGTGGGAACGCCCAACCGCCCACGGCTCGACCACTTTCTCGCCACCCACACGGCCGGTGACATCGCCAGGATCGTCGCGGCGGACGATCGGTTCCGCGCCGCCGACGGCCCACTCGACGCCTACGCGGCCGCCTGGGCGCTCACCCGGCACCTCGTCGAATCGAGGAAGGGAGCGTTCGTCGAGTATCTCCGCGTGCAGGCCGCCAAGAGACCACTCGCGGAGGAGACGGCCGACGACAGGATTCGGGAGTTCGAGGCCGCCTTCGGGGCGCCCGTGGCGGCCATCGAGCAGGACGTCGTGAAGTCGGCGGCGCGGCTGCAGGCCCGGCTGCGCGGACGCTGACCGCGGCGACTGCTACATTGTCGGAAGATCGAGTCGAGTCCCGCGTTTCGGGAGTGATCAGATGCCGCGTCATACGTTCCGACGGCGGGTGTCCCGCCGGTCGTTTCTCCAGGCTTCAGCGGCGACGGCCGCGGTGGCTGCCGTCCCGGCCGGTGCGTTCGCGGCCGGGCACGACCGCATTCGAGTCGGGCTGGTCGGCTGTGGCGGCCGCGGGGTCGCCGCGGCGCTTCACGCCATCGCCGCCGCCCCCGGCGTCGAGGTGGTGGCCGTCGGCGACCGCGCCGCCGATCATGCCTCGCTCGCGGCGGACACGCTGGCGGAGGCCTCCGGGGGCCGCATCCTGCGGTTCACCGGCGACGACTCGGCCGATCAGGTGATCGCCTCGGGCATCGACGTGGTGATCCTCGCCACGCCCCCTCACCTACGGCCCGCGCACGCGGTCGCCGCGATCCGGGCGGGCACGCACGTGTTCTGCGAGACGCCCGCCGCGGTCGACGCGGCCGGCGTGCGATCGCTGCTGGCGGCCGGCGACGAGGCCCGCGTTCGCGGGCTGTCGTTCGTCGCGGGGTTCCAGTCGCGACGCCACCCCGGCATCACCGCGGCCGTCGCCCGCGTGCTCGACGGCTCCATCGGCAGCCCGACGCATGCCATCGCCGTCTCCGAGCTCGGCCTCGCCTGGCGACGCCCCCGGCTGCCGGGCTGGACGGACGAGGAACACGAGGCCCGCAACTGGATCGAGTCACCCCGTCTGTCCGGCGGGCCGCTGGTCGAGCACCAGGTCCACGCGATCGACCGCGTGCTCTGGGCATTTGGCGACGAGCCGCCCGTCTCCGCAACGCCCCTGCCGGGGCACGCAGCGTTCCCGGCACCGGCCGAGCCAACGGTCGGCATGTCGGTTCTCTATCGGTTTGGCGACGGCCGGACGATGCTCGCCGGCATCCAGCGTCGCGAGGGAATCGTGACCCGGATCGAGGAGACCGTGCATGGCACCGGCGGGTCCATCGATCTCCGGGCGGCGGGGTTCACCGGCCCGGCGGACCAGCCGCGTGACGAGGCCTGCATCGCGGCCCTGATCGCGGGCCTGCGGGCGGGCCGCCGGGTCGACGACCTGGAGGCCGCGTGCCGCAGCACCATGGTCGCGGTGATGGGCCGCGACGCCGTCACCGCCGGACGCGACGTGCACTGGGCCGCCCTGTGGCCCGCCCGCCCGGACGGCCGGTCACTCCAGCCCCTACAATCCGCACGGGTGTGATTCCACGCACGGCTGGCGGACGATACCCCGACCGTCCACCGGGCGGCAGCCCGTCGGCACCCGGGCAGGCAGCCCGGCGGCCGGGCGAGGAGCGGAAACGATGGCGACGACGAATCCCGCGGTCTACCGGCTCAGCATCGCGCTCATCGTCTTCGTGCTGCTGACCTTCATCCTCACGATCTCGACGTACCTCTTTTTCTCGCAGTACGTCAAGGAGCAGCAGACGGCCAAGGAGGCTCGGGATTCCCTGGCCCAGAAGCAGGAGGAACTCGGCCGCTCGACGGATGAGGTCAAGCGGCTCCGCGACGTGATCGGCGCCGACGCGGTCGCCAAGGTCGAGACGATCGAGACCGACCTCGCCGCCCTCTACCAGTCCGACTTCAACGGCGTCGCCAAGGAGCCCATGTCGTACGTCCGGCTCGTGGCGGCGATCCGCGACGAGTTCCGCGCCATCAACCAGGCTCGCAAGGACGTGGAAGCCGCCAAGGACGCCCAAAAGAAGACCGCCGACGACGCGGTCGCCGCGGCGAACAAGGCGCGGGACGCCGCGGAGAAGGCGAAGGTCGACGTCGAGGGCGAACGCGACCAGGACAGGACGAAGTGGGACGAGGACTGGAAGAAGCACGAGTCCCAGCTGTCCGAGCGGCGCAAGGAGGCCGACGATGCCGAGTCGAAGGCCCGGCGGCTGCAGGCCCTGATCGCGCGGATCCGCGACGCCGAGAACAGGGTCGATGTCGCGAAGCGGGCCGACTTCCGGGCGAAGGAGCCCGAGGAGCAACTCGACATGCTTCTCGATTCGCTGCTCACCTCCACCCGAAACGCCCTCAAGAACCAGAGCGAGCGGGTCAAGGAACTCGAGGCCGAACTGCTCGACACGCTGGTCTCGCTGGGCGTCGACAACGAACGGGTCGAAGAACTCCGCGCCAGGAAGGGCAAAGGTCCCGACAACGTCGTGGACGAGGTCGACGGCCGCATCGTCGATGTCGATGCGACGACCCGGACCGTCACCATCCTCTTCCCCACCACCAGCCGGATCCGCGAGGGGCTCGCCTTCATGGTGTTCCAGCGGGGAGCGGTCAACCCTCTGGTCGCGGACCAGAAGGGCCTCGTGCGGGTGACCTCGGTCGAGGGCAGCCTCGTGCGGGCGCGGATCCTGGACGAGCGGATCGAGGATCCGATCGCGCCGAGCGACTGGGTGGCGAGCCGGCTGTGGGACGCCGGAGAGGCGCCGGAGGTGGTGGTGATCGGCTTCGTCGATCTCAACCGCGACGGGGTCGAGGACCGCGAGGCGCTCGAAGGCCTGCTTCGGCGTTCCGGGGCGACGATCGGCACGACCGTGAAGCCGACGACCACGATCGTCGTGGACGCGGGGATTCCGTCGTCGAACGTGGCGGCCGCCGCCCGCGACACGCTGCCGCAGATCGAGTCTCGGCGGATCAAGGAACGCGAGCAGGCCGACCTCTACGGCCACCGGGTGATCGCCGTCGACGAGGTGCTTCGCCTGTTGGGCGCGACCACGGCCGACAGCCGCTGAGGGGTGATCCGCGATCGCGGGCGGGGCGGATGCCGCCCCGGGGACGGCTGTGGCATACTGCCCGCGTTCCGAGGCGACCGCTTTCCCCGATCTGCGAGGGTTTCCGTGTCCATCACCGCCGCCCGCCCGTTTCGTCCCGCGATGCTCGCCGCCCTGCTCACAACGGCCTGCCTGGCGGCGCCGGCCGCAACCCGTGGATCAGACGCAGGCGCCGGTGTGCCGATCTTCAACGGCACGTCGCTCGAGGGCTGGGAGGGCAGGCCCGAGTTCTGGCGGGTCGAAGACGGGGCGATCGTGGGCGAGACCACGAAGGAGAACCCCACCAAGGGCAATACCTTCCTGATCTGGAAGCAGGGGCTCGTCGACGACTTCGAACTCACCCTCCGCTACCGGCTCACCGGCGGCAACAGCGGCGTGCAGTATCGCAGCAAGGATCTCGGCGACTTCGTCGTCGGCGGCTACCAGGCCGACTTCGAGGCGGGCACGAAGTATTCCGGCATCCTCTACGAAGAGAAGGGCCGCGGCATCCTCTGCCAGCGGGGCGCGCGGGTCACGATCGCCGCCGACGGCACGAAGCTGGTCGGTGAACCGATCGGCGACACGGCCGAACTTCAGAAGGTCATCAAGCCTGGCGACTGGAACGACTACCGGATCGTCGCCCGCGGGCCCAAGCTCCAGCACTTCATCAACGGCCAACTCATGTCGGAGACGCTCGACGAGCAGGCCGACAAGCGGTCGCTGCAGGGCGTCCTCGCCCTGCAGGTGCACGCCGGGCCGCCGATGAAGGTGGAGTTCAAGGACATCCGCCTCCAGCGGCTGAAGCTCGCCGACGGCCGCAAGAAGCTGGTGCTCGTGGCCGGCCGGGCGAGCCACGGTCCCGGCGAACACGAGCACCGGGCCGGCACCATGCTCGCGGAGCAGTGCCTCGATGCCCACTTCGGCAGCGAGCAGCTCCCGAGGCTCCTCACCGAGACCTACACCGGCGGCTGGCCGGCCGATCCCACCGCCTTCGACAACGCCGATGCGATCTTCTTCTTCGCCGACGGCGGCAACGGCCATCCGGTGCTGCAGAGCAACCGGCTCGCCCAGATCGATGCGCTCGCGAAGCGGGGCGTGGGCATCGCCTGCCTCCACTACGCCGTGGAGGTTCCCAAGGAGAAGGGCGGCCCAGAGTTTCTCTCGTGGCTCGGCGGCTACTTCGAGCCCCATTGGTCGGTGAACCCGCACTGGACCCTCGCCGAGACGCAGATCGCCGAGGGGCATCCGATCCTGCGGGGCGTGAAGCCCTTCGTGACCGGCGACGAGTGGTACTACCACATGCGATTCCGCGATCCGCCCGATGGGTTGACGCTGCTCCTCACGGCCGTGCCCCCCGACTCGACCCGCGAGCGGCCCGACGGCCCGCACAGCAACAACCCGACGGTCCGTGCCGGAAAGGGGAGCCGCGAGGCCCTCGCCTGGGCCTACGAGCGGCCGGGCGGTGGCCGTGGCTTCGGCTGCACCGGCGCCCACTTCCATCGCAACTGGGCCAACGACGACTTCCGGAAGATGATGCTCAACGCGCTGGCGTGGACGGCCGGCCTCGACGTGCCGGAGTCGGGTGTGGCGTCGAGCGTGTCGGCCGACGACCTCACGGCCAACCTCGACGACAAGCCGGCGAAGAAGAAGTAACACCCCACAACGGAGACACCACAATGCCCACGATCACGGTTGAAGGAAAAGGTTCGTTCGAAGTGCCGGCAGGCAAGCGGCTCGTGAATGCGCTGGCGGACGAGTGCGGCACCGACCAGTTGCACGCCTGCGGCGGCGTGGCCCGCTGCACGACCTGCCGCGTCGAGTTTGTGGCGGGCGAGCCCGCCCGGATGACGCAGGCCGAGAAGGACGTGCTCGCGGCGAAGGGCGTGACCACGCCGGGCGTGCGGCTCTCCTGCCAGATCGCCTGCGACTCCGACATGACGGTGCGGCTGATCAGCCGCTTCGAGGGCTCGGGCCGCAAGGACTGCGGCGGCCGCTGCGGCGACGCGATCGACCCGCCGCCCGATTGGGTGTGACGCGATCGCGGCTGGCTGCATCGGAGTTCACCGGTCGGCCGGCGGTGTCATGCTCGCAGCCGGCGGACTTTGCTGCGGAACGCTCCGGCGGAACCCGACGCCCCGCATGAGGCGCAAAGTGCACCGGCTGCTGCGCGTGCCCCCGACCGGCCTCCCTGCCCCTGCGGTCCGCGAGGCGTTGGCCCCACGCGCACACCGGCCCGCACTCAGCGAGGGGTTGCCCGTGCCCCGAGAGCCGGCGTATGCAGACAAGCGCAGCCAGGATGGCGAAGCGC
>CAIKWU010000283.1 GCA_903831155.1 uncultured Planctomycetaceae bacterium
CCCGGTTCGCCGAGGCCTGCCCCCTCGCCGCCTGCCAGATGCAGTTCAACATGCTGCAGCGGGAGATCGAAGCGGAGGTGCTGCCGTGGTGCATGGCCCATGGCGTGGCCATGATCGCCTACTGGCCGCTCATGAAGGGTTTGCTGGCGGGCCGCATGCGGCGCGGCCAGGTGTTCCCGGTCACCGACAGCCGCCACAAGTACCCAATCTTCAACGGCGACGAGTTCGAGCGGAACCTCGACTTCGTCGATGCCCTCCGCCCGGTGGCGGACCGGCTGGGCTGCGAACTGCCCGACCTGGTGCTCGCCTGGACGGCCGAGCAGCCGGGCATCACAAGCGTGCTGTTCGGAGCGACGAGCCCCGGGCAGACGCGGGAAAACGTCCGGGCCATGCAGTGCGACTTGGACGACGCGGCCCGTGCGGCGATCCGGCACGCGATCGATGCCCGCGGCCCCGTGGCCGGCCGCCAGCCGGTGTGAGCCTCGCGAGCCGAACGGCGATGCGTCAGGCGACCCCGACCGCGTCACGCTGGGCGGCGGCGACTGAAACGTAGGCCTGGCGTGCTTCGAGGCACGTGCGACGGAACGACTCCGGCCGGCTCACGCCGGGGAGCCGCAGCGTCTCGATCTGGCCCCGACGGAAGACCAAGTCGCCCGCCGCATACCACTCCTGCCCCGGGCTGACGACGACGTCGATGGCGTCGAAGCGGTCGAGGTCGACGTACTGCTCCACCTTCGGATTCACTCCCCGCTCGATCATCACGCGGCGGTTGGTGAGCCGGTAGCGGCGAATGGCCCAGGGCAACCGCATCGAGAGATACAGGCCGAGCCCGACCGGAATCGTTGCGAGCAGGGCCATCCGCCCGAACGACAGCGGCCCAAACCCCTCCCGGATGCGATACAGCCTCCCCAGCACCTGCCCGATCGTGGTGCAGGCAACCGACGGCCAGACGGTCATCACCGTCGCCTCGGCGACCGACGGAGGAACGACACCACTCACTGGCAGGAGACGACTCATTGATGATTCAGTTGCCGGCGGAAAGAGTTATTTACGAAGTGTAAGCCATGGGGCCCTGGAAAAGAAGCAGGGAGATCCCGCACGAAAAAAAGTGTTATCGGAACCCTGCGGATCGAACTTGTCCGCAGCCGTCACTTCTCGAGCCAGACGGGTTCGCCGAACAGGAAGTCTGGCCGGCCGCCGAGACGCACGACGCCGTCGTCTAACTCCCCAACGGATACAAACTCCCACTTCCCCTCTGCGACAGGCCGCACGGCCAACAGGGAGCCGGTGGATTTCGCCTGTGGGTCCGGATCCCGAAACATCCGCAGGCGACACTCCTTTCCTTGGACTTCAACCCAACCGACAAACTCGAGCGACTTGCAAAACGACGGACGTCGCTCGAGGACGGCGGCACAAGCGTCTGGCGCCCCCACAATTCGCTCGACTTGCTTACGGCGGAGAAGGACTGTGCGCGCCCGCTCACGAGTCGCTCGCCACGCTGCCTCGCTCGTGACTTCGGCCGACTTCACCCAGACCGGGGCGCGTCCGAGTTCCTTTCGCATCGCA
>CAIKWU010000284.1 GCA_903831155.1 uncultured Planctomycetaceae bacterium
ACCGCCCAGGCGAGGATCGCCTCGGCCTTCTTCATGTCGGTCACCACCGGGTGCATGAGGTGCGGTAGCGACTTGTAGGGCGTGAGCTCGACCATCTTCGGGTCGATCATCAGCATCCGCACCTCGTCTGGCCGACGCGTCATCAGCATCGACACGATGATCGAGTTCAAGCACACCGACTTGCCCGTACCGGTGCGGCCGGCGATCAGGAGGTGGGGCATGCTCGCCATGTCGACCACCATCGGGTTGCCCGCCACGTCCTTGCCGAGGAAGATCGGGATCTTCATCGTGCGGGCCTTGGCCTGGGTCTCCTCGATCACCTCGCGGAGGCGGACCATCTGCCGGGTGGGGTTGGGCACCTCGATGCCGACCGAGTTCTTGCCCGGGATCGGAGCCACGATGCGGACGCTCGGCACGCGGAGCGCGATCGCCAGGTCGTCGGCGAGGTTCGTGATCTTGGAGAGCCGCAGGCCCGCCTCGAGCTCGATCTCGTACTGCGAGATCACGGGGCCCGTCTCGATCTCGACCACCTTCACCTTGAAGCCGAACTCGCCGAACGTCTTCTCGAGCACCTTGGCCCGGTCGCGGACCTCCTGCTCCTGCTGGTCGAGCTCCAGGTATTCCGTCGCCAGGAGGAGGTCGAGGCTCGGCAGCTCGTAGTCGGCCGAGGGATCGGGGGAGAGTTCGAGCGTGGCCTGCGGCTTGCGCCGGCTCGAGAGCGAGCGGATCGGCACCGGCGCGGCGGCGGGCGCGGGCTCTTCTTCGCCGGCGTCGTCCACGGGCGGCGCGGCCGTGGCGTCGTCCTCGGCCGGTTCCTCGTCGTCGGCGACGGGCATCTCGCGCCGCTTGACGCGGATCGCCGGCTCGCCGTCTTCGTCGTCCGAGTCCTCGCCATCGCCGTCGCGTGCCGCGGCGAGGCGGCCGCGGAGGCCCGGGAACCTCGCGGCGATCTCGGCCAGCCCGTCGGCGGCCTCCTCGGCCGGTGCCCGGCGGACCCGCTCCCGAACGGCCGTCACGGCCGACGCGAGACCGCCGCTCACGGCGAGCGCGGCCCGCGCGACCCAGCCGAACACGGCATCGGCGGCGAGGAACAGGCCTCCCAGCATGACCGCCGTGACCACGATCGCCCCACCCGTACGGGCGACGTACGACTCCGCGAGCAGCCGGCCCATCGAGCCGATCCGCCCGCCGGGGCCCCAGAGCGGCCGCTGCATCCAGTCGGGAGTGAACATGGTCAGGAGCGTGCAGGCGCCCGCCACCGCCACGGCCGCGCCGACGGTTCGCAGCGGCAGGTCGGGCATCGCCCGCCGCCGCAGCAGCGCGGCATCGAGGGCGGCCGCGAAGGCGATGGCGATCCAGAATCCGAGCCCGAGCCACTCGAGGCAGGCGTTCGCGACGGTCGAGCCGATCAGCCCGCAGGCGTTCACGGTCCGCGCATTCGGAGGAAACACCCGCGAGGCGGGCGGGTCGCCGGCGTCGAACGTGAGCACGGAGGCGACGAGGAACACGCAGCCGGCGAGCAGCACGAGCGCGGTGAGGTCGCGGACCCGGTTGCGATCGACCGTCGCGGCCGGCACCGGTGCCGCAGCCGGCGGCGCCCCGACCGCGGAACGGGGCGACGGAGCGAAACGATGCGAGACGGTGCGGTCGGCGAACGCCATGCGACGATCCTTGTCGAGAACGATGATCCTGCGCAACTCTACAGGCCGCCTCCGCACCGGGCGGGCGCCGACGGCTTCGCGGGGCTTCCCGGCCGTGCCGGTCGTGCCGTCACTGCGGGTCGTGCCGTCGGTGCCGGCCGACGCGCCGCCCGATCGAACCCGCCACGGCCGGCGGTCGGGTACGCTTGGCCACCACGAGGCTTTTCTTGACCGACCGTCCGCCGTCAGCCGCCGCCCCCCACGACCCGCTCGCGAGGCAGGTCGGCCGCCAGATCCTCGAGATCGTGGTGATCACCGCCGCCACGGCCGGGCTGGTGGCGGCGAAGTCCTCGCTCGCCCTGCCGGCGCAGGCCGTCTGCCTGCTGGTGGTCGGGCTCGCGGCCGCGAAGACCTGCTACTTCCTCGTCGAGAACCTCCAGCACATCCTGCTCGCCACCGCGCAGGAGATTCCGTATCACCGGTTTCTCGCCCTGATGGGCGTGAACATGGCGCAGATCACGCTCTCCTTCGCGCTCGACTTCTGGGTGCTGGAGTCGGCGGAGCAGGGGAGCTTCAGCGGCTTCGACGCCGCCACGAGCCCCGGTCGCGTGTTCTTCGACTGCTTCTTCTACAGCGTCCTCAACTTCTCGTTCTTCGGCTTCGGCGACATCCTCCCGCAGACGATTCCCGCGAAGGTCGTCACGCTCATGGAGGTCGTTCTCGCCTTCTTCACCGTGATCTTCCTGCTCTCCGACTTCATCAGCCTCAAGGACTCGCTCCGCCGCGAGCAGCGGCGGTGACCCATCCGGACCACTCCCATCTCGCGGCCGGCGCGGTCGCGATCGGGATCGTCGCGGGCATCGTCGCCGCGATCTCGAGCGCCGTCTCGTATCTGATCTCCCGACACCACGTGAGCGAGGGGGGCAGCAGCAGCCGGCTCCTCGTCCTCGCCCACGCGCTGATGGGGGCGGCCTGCCTCCCGGTGGCGTGGCTGCGCTGGCCCGCCGGCCTGCCGATCGACCGCACGTGGGTCGTGCCGCTGCTGGGCTCGTCGTGCTGCTACCTCGCAGGCCAGGCGCTCGTCTTCTCGGCGCTCGCCCGCGCCGACGCGTCGCGGGTGTCGCCGCTGCTGGGCCTGAAGATCGCGATGCTCGCCTGCGTCGTGTCGCTGCTGCCGCGGGAGCCGCTCGACCTGCGGCAGTGGCTCGCCGTGGGCCTGAGCGTGGTGGCGGCCGCCATGCTCCAGCGGGGCGGCGGCCTGCGGGCCGCGGCGCTCGGCTTCACGCTCGCCGCCTGCGTGGCGTTCGCCTGTTCCGACCTCTTCATCGTGGCCCTCATCGACGGGCTGCAGCGGACGGCCGACGGGTCGGCCGTGCCGCTCGGAAGGGTCGAGGCGGGATTCCTGGCGATGCTCGTCACCTACGCCTTCTGCGGCCTGCTGGCGGCCGGGGTTCTCGTGCTGCGGCCGGCCCTCCGGCCGTCGCTCCGCCGCGACTGGGTCGCCGCCGCGAGGTATGCCGCCATGTGGCTGCTCGGCATGGCGGGGCTCTACACCTGCTTCGGCATCGTCGGCGTGGTGTTCGGCAACATCCTGCAATCGACCCGCGGCATGCTGTCGATCGGGCTCGGCGCCGCACTCGCGCACGCGGGCTGGCACGACCTGGAGACGCGGATCGACCGGCGGACCCTGGTCCGGCGCCTCGTCGCCGCGGCCCTCATGACCGCGGCGATCGCCATCTACGTGCTCGACGTGACCTGACCCGGGGCGGGGACCGCGGCGCGGTACACTCGTTCGCATGGCGATTCCCCTGATCGCATCGCTCGTCGTGATGGTGGCGGCCGCGGCGGTAGCGGCCGATTCTCCTCCCGCCATCCGCCGCCTGCCCCCGCCCGGCACGCCGGCAGCCGATCTCGCGGCGAAGCTCAAGCCGCCGAACCGCGCCGCGTGGGACGCGCTGCCGGACCGGCTGGCGGCCCTCCGGCAGCGGTTCGCGACCACGCCGTTCGCCGACGACGCCGACCGCGCCGACGTCGGCGTGCTGCTCAAGGCGGTCGACTTCGCCCTCGACCAGGGCGAGTGGTGGCAGCCGGCCGACCTCGACCATGGCGTCTGGGCGGTCGCGGAGGCGGAGGCCAGGCTCGATGCGCTCGCCCGCGGTGAACGGCCATGGCGGTCGGCCCGCGGCGTCTCGGTGCACGGCTTCCGCTCCACGCTCGACGGCTCCCTGCAGCCCTACGGGCTCTGGATCCCCGAGGGGCTCGACCTCTCGCGCCCCGTGCCGCTCTGGATCTGGCTCCACGGCCGCGGCGAGAAGGAGACCGACCTGCACTTCCTCCACCAGCGGGCGCACAAGCCGCCGGAGTTCCGCCCCGACGACGCGATCGTGCTCCTCCCGTTCGGCCGCTACTGCAACGGCTGGAAGGGGCCGGGATTCGTCGACGTCTTCGAGGCCCGCGACGCGGTCCGCCGTGTCCACCCGTTCGATCCCGAACGGACGGTCCTCGCGGGATTCTCCATGGGGGGCGCCGGCGCCTGGCAGATCGGCGCGCGGCGGGCGGGCGAGTTCTGCGGCGTGCACGGAGGCGCCGGATTCGTCGACACGCTCCGCTACACCGGCGTCGATCCGGCCACGCTGCCCTGGTACGAGGTCCGGCTCTGGTCGACGACCGACGTGCCGCCGGTGGCCCGCAACCTGCTGAACCTGCCGGCCATCGCCTACTCGGGCGAGGTCGACAGGCAGCGGGCGGCCAGCGAGATCATGGTGGAGACGCTCGCGGCCGAGGGCCGCACGCTCCCGCACGTGATCGGCGCGGGAATGCCGCACAAGTACGACGAAGCCTCGAAGGCGGAGATCACGGCGGTTCTCGGCAGGGCGGTGGCCGCGGGCCGCCCCCGCATGCCGGGCGAGGTGCACCTCGCCGCCACGACGCTCGCGAACGCCCGCGTCGGCTGGCTGGAAGCGCTCGGGTTGGGCGAGCACTTCCGCCCCGCCCGCATCGACGCCGCACGCTCCGGATCGGATGGCGGGCTCGCGATCTCGGCGACGACGACGAACGTCACGGCCCTGGCGATCCACGACGCGGGCGGCGTCGCCGCGGTGCGGATCGATGGCCGCGACCTTCCCGTGGATCACCAGCCGGCTGATCGGCCGCTCCTGGTCGCCCGCGATGGGCTGCGGCCCGACGGCGACTGGCGGATCGTCGCCGCGGGCGACCTGTCAGCGCGGCGGAAGCGGCCGGGGCTCACCGGCCCGATCGACGACGCCTTCACGACGCCGTTCGTGGTGGTGCCCCCTGAGGGCCCGGGCCTCTCGCCCGAGGTCGACGCGTTCGCCCGCCGCGAGTTCGAGCACTTCCGCCGCCGCTGGAGGGAACTGTTCCGCGGTGAACTCCCCGTGCTCGCCTCGGCCGAGGTCACTTCGGACGTGCTTCGCGAGAAGAACCTCGTGCTCTTCGGCGACCCGGTGTCGAACCCGCTCATCGCCCGGGCGCTCCCGGAACTACCGATCGGGTGGACCCGCGACGGGCTGTCGATCGCGGGCCGCACGCACCCCGCCGCGAGCCACGTGCCCGTGCTCGTCCAGCCCAACCCGCTCGCCGCCCCCACGGCCGAGTCGCCGGGCCGCTACGTCGTGCTCAACTCCGGATTCACGTTCCGCGACGAGGCCGATGCCTCCAATGCCTGGCAGAATCCGAAGCTTCCCGACTGGGCGGTCGTCGACGCCACCGCTCCGGCCGAGGCCCGTCATCCCGGTCGCGTGGTCGACGCGGGCTTCTGCGACGAGGCATGGCGGATCGGCAGCGGAGGGCAGACACGATGACGGGCCTCGCGCACCGCATCCATCCGCTCCTCGCCGCGATGCTCGTGGCAGGGCTCTCCACCGGGCTCTTCGCCGCCGACCCGCGGCCGCTGTTCCGCGACGCCTGTGGCGGATGCCACTTCGACGGCTCGAGCGAGGGCGGCCTCGACCTGGAGAAACTCCTCGACCGGCTCGCCACACCCGGCTCGGCCGCCTCGGGCCCCGATCACGCCGCCTGGATGTCGGTGCTCCGTAACCTCCGCGCGGAGACGATGCCACCCGCCGACCAGCCGCGTCCTGCCCCGGACGACCGCTCGCGGATGATGGCGTTCGTGGAGCGGGATGCCTTCGGCATCGACCCGAATCGGCCCGATCCCGGCCACGTCGTGCTCCGCCGGCTCAACCGCTCGGAATACGGCCACACCATCCGCGACCTCACCGGCCTCGACTTCGACGCCGCGGACGAGCTTCCCACCGACGACTCGGGATACGGCTTCGACACGATCGGCGAGGTGCTCTCGATGTCGCCCCTGCTCGTCGAGAAGTATCTCGGCCTGGCGACCTGGATCGGCGAGGCGGTGGCCGACGATGCCGTCCCGCAGGATGGCCGGTATCCGGAGCAGGTCCGCCGCGTGTTTCCGTTCGGCCCCGCCCCCGCCGACGAGTCGGCCCGCCGCGGCCATCTTCGCGACTCGATCGCGCGGCTCGCGGAGCGGGCCTTCCGCAGGCCGGTCGACGAGGCGACGCTGGACCGGCTGGCCGCGGTCGCCCAGGCGGCGATCGACGGCCCCGGCGGCACGTTCGAGCAGGGCATGGCCGCGGCGGTCACGGCGCTGGTGGCATCGCCGCGGTTTCTCTTCCGGATCGAGGAGCCGGCCTCGGCCGGGGTGGCGGCTCCCGGATCCTCGGCGGTGCCGCTCGACGACTTCTCGCTGGCCTCGCGGCTCTCGTACTTCCTCTGGAACTCGATGCCCGACGACGAACTGCTCGACGCCGCCCGCGAGGGCAGGCTCCACGCGGACCTCGATCGGCAGGTCGACCGGATGATCGCCGATCCGCGGGCCGACCGGTTCGTGGCCGACTTCGTGGGGCAGTGGCTCCAGACCCGCGACGTCGAGAACCTCTCGTTCGACGTCCGGCAGATCCTGCGAAGCCGCGACCGCTTCATGGCGGAGCGGATCTTCAGCCCGAAGGTCCGCACCGCGATGCGGCTCGAGACGGAGCTGATGGTCACGCGGCTCCTGCGGGACAACCTCCCGGCGACCGATCTGCTCGTGGCCCGCGAGACGTTCCTCAACTCGCGGCTGGCGCGGTTCTACGGAGTCCCGGGGGTCGAGGGGTCCGAGATGCGGCTCGTGAAGCTCGCTCCCGACAGCCACCGCGGCGGCCTGCTCACCCACGCGAGCATGCTGGTCGTCACCTCCAACCCCACGCGGACGTCGCCGGTGAAGCGGGGCCTGTTCATCCTCGACAACCTCCTCGGCACGCCCGCGCCCCCGCCGCCGCCGGGCGTGCCGCCGCTCGAGGCGGCGGCGGAGAAGTCGGACCACCGGCCGAGCATGCGGGAACTGATGGAGCTCCATCGTCGCGACGCCCTCTGCGCCTCGTGCCACGAGCGGATGGACCCGCTCGGCCTGGCTCTCGAGGGCTACAACGCGGTGGGCCAGTGGCGGGGCGACGAGGCCGACGCGATCGACACCTCGGGCCGCCTCGTCACCGGCGAGTCGTTCGCCGACGTCCGCGAACTGGCCGAGGTGATCGCCGGCCCCCGGCGGCGGGATTACCACCGCTGCCTCGCGGAAAAGCTCCTCGTCTACGCCCTCGGCCGCGGTCTCGAATACTTCGACGCCCCGGCGGTCGATAGAATCGTGGCGGAGATGGAGCGGGACGGCGGCGGTTTCGGATCGCTGGTGCACGCCGTCTGCCGCAGCGTGCCATTCCGCATGCAGAGGCCGGCCGCGGCGTCCCCGGAGAACGATCGATGAGCCATGCCGTCCCGCCGCTCTCCCGCCGCCGCTTCCTCGCCGGCACCGCGCTCCGCGGGCTCGGCGCGGCGGTGACCCTGCCGGCCCTCGGGTCGCTGCGGACCGCGGCCGCCGCCGCCACGGGCGAGCCGCCGGTGCGGATGGCGTTCGTCTACGTGCCCAACGGGGTGAACGTGGACCGCTGGCGGTCGAACGGCGACGGCCGCGACTACGAACTCGGCGCCACGCTCGAACCGCTCGCCGGGCTCCGCGATCACTTCCAAATCGTCACCGGCCTGGCCCACCGCAACGGCTCCGCCGGGCCCGACGGCGCGGGCGACCACGCCCGGGCCACCGCCACGATCCTCACCGGCATGCGGCCCCGCAAGACGGCCGGCGCCGACATCCGCGCCGGAGTCTCGGTCGACCAGTTCGCCGCCCGCCAGATCGGCCGGCACACGCGGCTGCCGTCGCTCGAGCTCTCCTGCGATGCGGCCCGCAAGAGCGGCTCGTGCGACTCCGGCTATGCCTGCGCCTACTCCTACAACATGTCGTGGCGGAGCGAGAGCCAGCCCGCCACGGCGGAGTCGAACCCGCGGCTCGTCTTCGAGCGGCTCTTCGGGGCGGGGCGGGGCGAGGAGCGGGCGCGGAGCCTGGCCGCGCGTCGCGAGGGCCGCCGCTCGATCCTCGACTTCGTGGCGGAGGAGGCGCGGGGCGTGGCGGCGGGCCTCGATGCCGCCGACCGCCGCAAGCTCGACGAATACCTGACCGGCATCCGCGAGATCGAGACGCAGCTCGCGAGGTTCGACAGCCTGCCGCTGCCGAGCGTGCCCGACATCGACCTTCCCGACGGCCCGCCGCCGTCGTATGGCGAGCACATGCGGCTGATGGCCGACATGCTCGCGCTCGCGTTCCGCACCGACTCCACGCGGATCGCCACGCTGATGTTCGCCCACGACGGCAGCAACCGCACCTTCCCGGAGATCGGCGTGGCCGACGGCCATCATTCGCTCTCGCACCATCAGAACGACCCCGTCAACCTCGAGAAGATCGCGGCGATCGACCGCTTCTACACCGAGCAACTCGCCCACCTTCTCCGCCGGCTCCACGAGGCCAGGGAGGCCGACGGCCGTTCCGTGCTCGACAACTCGATGATCGTCTACGCGAGCGGGCTCTCCGACGGCAACGACCACAGCCACGACGACCTGCCGGTGATCCTCGCCGGCGGCGCGGGGGGCCGCCTCGCGGCGGGCCGCCATCTCCGGCTCGCCGGCGAGCGGCCGATGTCCGACCTGTTCGTGACGATGCTCGACCTCGTCGGCGCCTCCACGGATCGCTTCGGCGACTCCGAGGGTCGGCTCGACGAGGTCCTCGCCTGACCGCAGGATCCGCAGGCCTGGACGCGGCTCGGGGCTGCCCGTGCCCCGTCGCCGGACGTTCGCGGCGGGCATCGTGCCCGCCGCTCACTGCGTGTCCGCGGCGCTTCGCCCTCCGGGCTGCGCTTGCT
>CAIKWU010000285.1 GCA_903831155.1 uncultured Planctomycetaceae bacterium
CGGCCAGTCGGCCACATTCAATGCGGCCACGGGCTTTATCACCGTTGTGCCCGAGCCTTCTACATGGGCGGCACTGCTCGCCGGTCTGGCCTGCGGCGGCTACTTCCGATTCGGCCGTCGCAAGCAGGCCTGACGCGATTCAGCCAATCTGATTCCAACGCGAGGGGAGCAGGTTCCATCACGGAACCTGCTCGTCTCCGCGCCGCAGTGCGTCCGCCAATCGGAGCTCACGAGCCACGACCCGCACGACGGGCGTTCGGGACGTGTGCCAGCACTCGGGCTTGTACGCCGTGAGCTCGTCCACCACCGCGGCGAGGCTATCGGGAGCGAGGCCGAGCGTTGCGGCGGCGTCATCCCGGCTCTCGCCATGGAGAGTGGGAATCCCGGCCGACGGACCGCGATCGGGTGCCGGCCGGTCGCCGCCCAGAAGTTCCCGGGCCCGCTGTGTGTGCCGGGCCACTCCGGACGGTTTGCCCTCGCGGATCTTCACGGCGGCAGCAGCGAGGTGAATCAGACCCTGAACGAGGTGGGCCTCCGGCGTGGACCTGCCCAGGGCGTGCCAGAAGCCCTCCCAGGCTTCATGCGATTCCCAGTACCAACCGCCATTGAAGAGGTCGAAGGCGTAGAGCCACTGCGGATCGGCGGCGAGCGCGACGGCGAGAACGCGGCGCCGGGAAGCAGAGTCGGGCGGGAGTCGAGTCAACATAGCCGGCAGGTTCGCACCGTCCCGCGCGTGGGCCCGGGCGGTGTACGAATGGCCGCGTGGATCGGTCACAGGATGCGGCAGGCCATGGCCGGGCACATACGCGTAGGGGGGCAGCGGGATGGCCGGGGCATAGCGGGGCGGCATGGCGTGGAGTCTACAAGCCTCGTCGCCGATCTCGGTGAGCGGGTCCTTGTCGAAGCCCGGATTTTCACCGTGACGACCGGCTGCGCCCAGAACACGACCAACAACCCCGCCGCCTGCAGCCTCATGCTCACCGGGGTGGTGCGCGGTGGCTGGGTGATGCGACGTCGACGTCGCACCCGCTGACCGGAGCCGGTTGTCCAACCCTCGAGATCACGCGGCGTCGGCACGCGGAGCGGGCGGGTCCACCCAGGCGTCGCGATACCGGCGGAGGTTCACGTCGGCCCGCTGGATCACGTCGAGAGGGGCTTCGGTCGGCGGCAGGCCCAGGAGCGTGAAGAGGCTCTTCACGTATTCGGCTCCCTCCAGGGCCAACGCCTCGAGCGACAGCATGTGAAACGGGAACGTGCCCTTCGCACAGATGCCGAAGAGCAGGCGGTAGGCGGCCCAGTACTGCCGCAGCGCCGCCGAAAGGTCGTTGCGGGCCGAGGACCGCTCCCGCGCCCACGACACGACGTTCGCCAACGGGCTCCGCGTGGTGATCAGCACCACGGGGTGTCGGCCGCACGTGGCCGTGACGTCGAGAAAGGCCTGCAGCGGCGGGAAGCGGCGGTACTCGGCGGGTGCCCCCGGCCGCGGCCCGTGCGGGAGCGATCGTCGCGTGACCACGATCGGACGTTCGGACTGGAGCCGCATCCGTCTGGCCGCCTCCACGCGGTCGCCTTCGCCCAGCGCCTCCCAGACGGGATCGAGCAGGTCGCCGTGCAGGTGGGCGTCGTGCGTGCCGGCCACGAGCGGATGGGCCGAGAGAACCTCCGTGAAGGCCCGCGTGCCGGTCGACTCCGGGCCGACGACGACGATTACGCGGAGCCCGGCGGAGGGCCAGTGGAAGCCATTCATGCGATGTGCGAGCCCGGGGGTGCGGTGCGATGGGCGGGCGATTCAAGCGATCTCCAGCCGTCGATGCAGCGCCGATTGCTCGCAGGGGCGGCGAAATGGGGGGCATGCGAAGACGCGGGCCGGTGGCAGGATGGGGCGGCCGCGGGGTCGACGGAAACTGAACTTGGCAGGGGTGTTTCCGACCGGTACCACCCCCGGCATGTCCCGCCGCGCCATCGTCACCCTCGTCACCCGCGACTACGCCCACTTCGCGCAGGTGCTCCTCGCGAGCTGCCGCGCGGAGCATCCTGAGGCGACGCTCTTCGTGTGCTATGCGGACCGGCCGCCGGCCGACTGGCACGAGACGGTCCCCGGCACGAAGGTCGTCTACGGAGACGAACTCGGTGTTCCCGACTGGAAGACGTTCACCTTCCAGTACACGCCCTTCGAGCTGTCGTGTGCTCTCAAGCCACACCTGCTGCGGCACGTGATCAGCCACGGCTACGACGAGGTCGTCTATCTCGACGGCGACATGCGGGTCTACGGCCCGCTCGCCTCGGTCTTCGACGCCCTCCGCACGTCGTCGCTCGTGCTCACCCCGCACCTTCTCGCCCCCCTGTTCGACGACGGTGAGCGGCCCCACGAGCAGGCTTTTCTCGTTTCGGGCACGTACAACGCCGGGTTTCTTGCCGTGAGGGCCGACGCCACGTCGCGAAGGTTCCTCGACTGGTGGTCGTCGATGGTGGCCCGCCGCTGCTACACCGATCTCGCTGCGTCGCTGTTCGTCGACCAGAAGTGGCTCGACCTCGTGCCCGGCCTCTTCGAGGACGTGCACGTGCTCCGCGATCCGGGCCTCAATGTCGGCCATTGGACGCTGTCGCAGTTCCGCTTCGGGCCCCTCGCCGACATGAGCCGCACCCGCAGCGGAGTCGCGGTCGGCGAGGCCCCGCTGGTGCTGTTTCATTTCAGCCGCATGACGCCGGCCAACCCCGACGAACACCTCGCGAGCCAGACCCGCGTGAGGCTCGCGGAAGTTCCCGCGCTGGCACGACTCGTTCGCGACTACCACGCGGCGCTCGAAACCGCCGGGCGAGCCCGGTGCGAGGCTTGGGGGTGCGCGTTTGCCGCGCTCTCCGACGGCACCCTCATCCAGCCCGCGTGGCGGGAGGCGGTCCGCCGTCGGCACCCGCTGGTGGCCAGCGTTGCCGATCCGTTTGACGTGACCACGCGGCCCGATCTGCTGCGCGTCTACCGGGATCTCGAGGGCGACGCCGTCCACTGGCGGCGTGATTGGCGGCTCAAGTCGCCGCGGGCCCGCGGCATCGCCGGCCACGTGACAAGAGCCAGGACGAAGTTGAAGAAAATCCTGCGGGTTCTCCGAGTCCCTCGGAAATCCGCGTGACCACGGAGGCCAGCATGGCGACCAGCACCCCCATTCGCGTGTTCATCGGCTCGGGCGAGGCGAGCCTGCTGGAGCGCAAGACGCTCGTCCACTCGCTGCGGGCGCACACCCGCCGGCCGCTCGAGATCTTCGTGTTCAACGGCACGCACGACGCCCTCGAGCGGGGCGACGAGCCGCCCGTGCGGCTCAACATGCCCCTCGCGATCAAGTACCGCAACTACACCGAGTTCAGCAACTACCGCTGGATGATCCCCGAGCTCTGCGGCCACCGGGGCCGGGCGATCTTCCTCGACTCCGACATGGTCTGCCTCGCCGACATCGGCGAGCTCTTCGACGCCGACATGGGCGGCTGCGACATGCTGGCCAAGGCCGAGGCCTACAAGGGGGCGAGCGCCTGGGGCATGAGCAACATCCTGTTCGACTGCGAGAAGTGCCGCTTCCCGCTCGAGGAGATCTTTCAGGACGTCGATGCCGGTCACTTCACGAACACCGACTTCCAGCAGATGACGCCGCGGTTCCTGGAGCGGCATCCATACCGGCTTGGGCCGCTCGACCCCGCCTGGAACTCCTTCGATGTCCACGACGCGGGCACGAAGCTCATCCACTACACCAACCTGCGGACGCAGCCCTGGAAGTTCCCGGGGCACGTCCACGAGGATCTCTGGTTCCACTGGTTCAGCGAGGCCCGCAAGGCCGGCGCGATCACCAATCAGGACATCGACAAGACGCTGTCTCGCGCCTACGCCCGTCAGGACATCCTCCGGCCGAGCCGTGCGGGAAGCCCGCCGGCCGGTCAGGCGACTCCGCAGACGTTCAAGCAGATGCGCCGCCGCGTTCTCCACGCCCTCGGACTCAGGAAGCATGCCGCCTGACCCCCCGGCGACGCGGGCCGTCCGCCGCCGCAGGATCGTGGCCGTTCAGGGCACGGCGCAGCTGACGAGCGCCGTGGCCGCGATGCGCGCCATGGATCGGGCCGCCGGCGACGCGGCCGCGAACCACCTCCTGATCCACAATCTCTCCTGCCCGGCGGAGCAGGCCGGGGAGTTCGCCGACTGCATCGCCCGGCTCGCGCGACGCGTGGCCGACTGGGCCAGCGTCCACCATCTCACCGCCCACGAGCTGGCCGTGCTCCAGAAGCAGCACGCGACGGAGGGCCTCGCGGCCGCGTCGGGCTCGCTCGCGGAGATGACGGATGTGACCGCGGCCGACGAGATCCTGCTCGGCCAGAATCTCCTCTTCCTGAACCACCTCGTCGACAGGGCCCACCCTGCCGCCGTGAAGGCGTGCTACGGAGACGGCGTGGGGCTCAACTTCTCGACCGACTACTTCCGCCCCCCCGAGTTCGAGCAGGGCTGGAGGGGGCTCGGCCGCCGGCTGGAGCGGGAAGCGCGGCGGCGGCTCCACCGCTGGACCGGCGCGAAGCCGCCTCCGCCGCGGCCACAAGGAAAAAAACCCGGGCATGCCGTGGCGTTCGACCGCCACTACCTCCTGCTGGCCAACCGCTTCGACTCCCGCGTGGACGACTTCGTGCAGCTCGAGGCCGAGGACTTCCGCCGGCTGTTCGCGTCCTACGTGCCGGAGATCGACGCGGCGGTGCAGATCGATGGCGATCCGCTCGCCCCGGCGCTCGCCCAGGCCTCGCGGATCGTGGTGCTGCTCACGAGCAACTTCTCCGAAACGGCCCGGATGCAGCAGGCCGAGGAGGTGGAGGCCTGCGTGGCCGCCGCGGCTGCGCAGGGATCGGGCCCGGGCTCGCTGCTCGTCGTCAAGCCGCACCCCCGCGACTCCCGCGAGAAGGTGCGGCTGATCACGGCGATCGCCGCCCGGCACTTCGCCGCGGTCGTGCCGCTCGACGCCCCGTGGACGTTCCACCTGCCGTTCGAATCGATCTACGACCGCTGGTTCCTCCGCGACGCGCGGGTGCGGCGGACAACGCGGGTGGTGTGCACCAGCAGCGCCGGCCTCTCGCTCGAGGCGCTCTACGACCAGCCGGTCGAGGTGCTGTTCGGCGAGCGGACCGTCCGCCGGCTCTTCGCCCACAACTGGCGTTCGCTGCGGATTCGTCACGAGGCCGACCTGCGGCGGATCATCGCCGACCTCCGCGCCGCCCGCCTCCACGACCGAGCAGCCTGACCCGAGAGCCTCCGCGATGGCCGTGAAGAAACGCCCGCCGACGATGCCGATCCGCCAGCGGATGCAGCGGTCGGCCCTCGGCCTGGCCCGATTCGCGGCCCGCGCGGCGGGCCGTTCGCAGGAGGCGGCCGCCCTCACCGCCCCGGGCATCGTGCAGGGGGTGGTGCGTCCGTTCCAGCGGCGCCGCCGCCCCGCGATCGATCTCTGCCTCGTCGTCAAGGACGGCAGCCGCGGATGGATCCTCGAGGCGGTGTGCCGCGAGATCGCCTCCCACTTCGACGGTCGCTGGGAGATCTGCGGCAGGCTCGACCGGCTGCCGCGGGCCCACGGCTACTTCTTCGTGCACTACCACTTCTACCTCGCCGCCCTGAAGAACAATCCGCATCTCTGGGACAGCCGCTGCGCGGTCTGGGTGACACACCCCAAGGAGGAGGCCCGCGACTTCGGCGGACCGGCCGTGATCGAGGCGCTGTCGCGGACGAACGTGGTGAGCATGTGCTCGATGTGGCGGGACCTGCTCGCGGACCTCGGGGTTCCCGGCGAGCGGCTCAGCGTGAGCCTCGCCGGCGCCGACCCGGAGTTCTTTCCCGGCCATCCCCGCGGCGGCGGGCGGGTGGGATTCTGCGCGGCCTACTACGACCGCAAGAGCCCCGACCGGATCGTGGAGCTCGTGCGGGCGATGCCGCACCGGTCCTTCACGCTGATGGGCCGTGGCTGGAACGCCTGCCCCGGATTCGCCGACCTGCTGCGGCTGCCGAACTTCGAATACCGGGAGGGCAGCTACGCCGACTACCCGGCCTTCTACCGAGAGCTCGACGTGTTCGTGTCGCTCGCGGCGCTCGAGGGCGGCCCGGTGCCACTCGTCGAGTCGATGATGAGCAACGTGGTGCCGGTCGCCACGCGGACGGGATTCGCTCCCGACCTGATCCACGACGGCGAGAACGGCTTCCTCTGCGAGATCGACGCGCCCGCCTCGGCGGTGGCGTCGCTCGTCGATCGCGCCTTCTCGAGCACGGCCGACATCCGCCACACCGTCGAGCATCTCACGTGGCGGCGGTTCTCGCGGCTGATCCAGGAACAGGCACTCGGCCCCATGGCGACGACACGGTCCGCGGCCTAGGCCACGCGACACGGCGAAGAGAGGAGAACGGCAATGATTCTCGTGACCGGAGCGGCGGGGTTCATCGGGTTCCACGTCGCGAGGCGGCTGCTCGCCGCCGGTTCCGAGGTGGTGGGCTTCGACAACCTCAACGACTACTACACGCCGCGGCTCAAGCACGACCGGCTCGCGGAACTCGCGGATCGGCCCGGCTGGCGGTTCGTCCACGGCGATCTCGCCGATGGCACGGCCCTCGCGGCGCTCGTCGCCGAAACGCGGCCCACGTGCGTGGTCCATCTCGCCGCCCAGGCGGGGGTCCGCTGGTCGATCGACAACCCGTCGGCCTACGTGTCGTCGAACCTCGTCGGCTTCGCCAACGTGCTGGAGGCCTGCCGGCACGCGGCCACGCCGCACCTCGTCTACGCGAGCTCCAGCAGCGTGTATGGCGCCAACACCAAGACGCCCTTCGCCGAGAGCGACCCGGTCGACCGCCCGGTGAGCCTCTACGCCGCCACCAAGAAGGCCAACGAGCTGATGGCCCACTCCTACGCCCACCTCTTCGGCCTCCCCTGCACCGGCCTGCGGTTCTTCACGGTCTACGGCCCGTGGGGCCGGCCCGACATGGCCTACTGGAAGTTCACCGAGTCGATCCTCGCCGGCACGCCGATCGAGGTGTACGGCGACGGCCTGCTGCGGCGGGACTTCACCTACGTGGACGACATCGTGGAGGCGATCGTCCGCATGGTGGATGCGCCGCCCGTGGCGGGCACGCACGACGATGGCTCGCCCGCCGCGGCTTGCCGCGTCTACAACATCGGCAACCACACGCCGGTCACCGTCTCCCGTCTGCTGGCGATCCTCGAGCGGCTCTGCGGGCGGCCCGCGGTGCGGCTGATGAAGCCGCGGCCTCCGGGCGACGTCGAGGCCACGTTCGCCGACGTGTCGGCGCTCGCCCGCGACTTCGGCTTCGAGCCGCGGACGCCGCTGGAGGAGGGCCTCGAGCGGTTCGTGGGCTGGTATCGCGGCTGGCGGCAGGCCGCGCCCGCGAGGAAGGCCGCATGAGAGGGGCCGCACCGCTCTCGGTCTGCCTGCTCAGCGACGTGTCGCTGCCGCAGCTCGGCGGCGCGCAGACGGTGCTCGACTGCCTGGCGCGGCGGCTCACGGCCGCGGGGCATCGCGCCGTGGTGGTGGCGCCGCGGAGCCGCGAGGCCTGGGACGACGCCCGGTTCGGCTATCCGGTCGTTCGGCATCGCCGGCCGTTCTCGAAGCGGTTCGGCACGCGGCTCCTGCTCCCGCGGCTGCTCGCGCTGCACCGCCGCGAGCGGTTCGACCTCGTCCACTGCCACGCCGCCTATCCGCAGGCCCACGTGGCCGCGACGCTGCGGGGACTCACCGGCCTCCCCTTCGTGGTGCGGCCGCACGGCTGCGACATCCTGCCCGGCGAGGTGATCCGGCGGTCGCCGCGGCTCGAGCGGCGGATGCAGCGGGCAGTCGCCGCCGCCGACCTCGTGATCGCGCAGGGGGAGTTTCTTCGCGGCGTGATCGAGGAGGCCGGCGTGCCCGCCGGGCGGGTTCGCGTGGTCAACAACGGCGTCGACGTGGCGGCGTTTGGTGCGGCCGACCCCTACCCGCATCCGCGGCCCTACATCCTCGGCATGGGCAGCTTCGTGCCGCACAAGGGATTCGACCTGCTGCTCCGGGCCTACGCGCTGCTGCCCGCCGACCGCCCCGACCTCCTGATCGCCGGCGACGGCCCCGAACGTGAGCCGCTTGCCGACCTGGCCCGCGATCTCGGCATCGCGCATCAGGTGCATCTGCTGGGCATGGTGACGGGTGATCGCAAGGTGAGCCTCTACCGGTCGGCCACGTGCTTCGTCTGCCCGTCGCGGCGCGAGCCCTTCGCCAACGTGTTGCTCGAGTCGCTCGCCTCCGGGGTGCCGGCGGTGGCCACCGACGTGGGCGGCAACCGGGAAATCGTCCGCCACGAGGAGAACGGCCTGCTCTGCGATCCCGACTCTCCCGCCGCCATCGCCGCGGCGGTCGGCCGCCTGCTCGATGACGCGGCCCTCGCGGCCGGGCTGAGGGCCGGCGCCGCGCGGCTGATCGCCAGGTTCGACTGGGACGCCGTCGCCGACCGCTACATCGACCTGTATCGGGAGGTCATCGCCGCGCGTCGGCCCGCCGCGGCTCGCGCTGCCTGACTACCGTTTGAGCATGCCTCCGACGGGCGGCGATCCCCGACAGCGTTGCCTTCAGCTGGCGGCGAGTTCGCGGCGGCAGATGGCCTGGAGGTCGCGGCACACCGTCTCGGCCCGGCGTTGGCCCGCGGCATACCGCCGCCACGCCGTGATCGGCCGGCAACGGAGCATGTCGCCGAAGGCGAGTTTCTGAAAGCGATGTCTCACCTTCTCCATGAAGAAGGCCTCGAGCGCGGCGGCGATCGAGTCGGCGTCGACGGGCTGGCCGCCGATCGAGGAGAGGAAGTTCCAGCAGCAGTGCAGGATCGCGATCTCGCCGAGTTCCGGGGTTCCGGCGTAGAGATGCTGCCACCGCGCGTTGAAGGCGTCGGGCAGCCGACGGAACGGCAGGCCGTCCCGGTTCAGCATCGCGATCGAAACCGCCAGCGCCGCCTGGTCGCTGTGGTGGATCCACTTGCGGAACCCGGCCTGGTCGTCGAACAGCCCGGCGATCCGCTGGATGTTCCGCGCCCAGAGGTCGCGGAGGTTGCTGCTCCACGGTGCGAACACCACGCCGCCGTTGTAGTAGGGCAGCATCGCGTCGAGTTGCTCGTTGCCGGCTTCGTAGCCCATCATCTTCCTGGGGAAGCGCGGCAGGTCGAGGTCGCGGACGAGCGGGGAGATCGCGTCGGGGGGCGGGAGCTCCAGGGCCTCGTGGATCCTCCGCCACTCGGCGAGCCGCACGTTTGGCGCGTCGTCGGGGCAGGCCGAGATGCAGTCGCCGAACCCGGCCAAGCGCGAGAGGTCGCCGAGGATCGCGATGTCGACGTCGAGCAGCAGGAACCGATCGGTGCGGGGCTCCACCTCGAGGCCGCGGAGCTTGTTGCCCACGTGGTGGTCGTGGCGGAGCGGCAGCGGCTCGTGCACCGTGACGCTCGCTCCCACGCGGTCGGCGAGGCGGCGGATGCTCGAGGGCGGCTCACCGATGCAGGCGACGTGGAGCGGGAAGCCGCGGGACGACCCGGCCCGCTCCGCCCAGCTTGCCAGGAACACGAGCGTGCGGGCCTCGAAGACGGCGGTACCGCCGGCGGAAAAGTCGGGAACCGTGATGACGTCGAAGGGTCGCACGGGCGAACACGCTAGCACGGCATGACCTGGCAAAACAGGGGAGTTCCGGCCGGCGCGGCGGCCGGCGCAGGCGAGGCCGAGGAAGGCCGCGGAGCCTGGGGCCTTCGAGGCCCGCGGAGAGCCGGCCCTCCGCCCCGGCGGGAGCGTTCGTCTCACCCCGATCCCGCGTGGCTGCCGATACCCAGCGGTGCGGCGATTCTGCGGACTGGGGCTCATCGTCATGCTGGTCAAGGGATATGTCGTCCACCTCGAGCGTGCCGTCGGCCGACGGCCGCAGGCGCTGGCACTCATGCGCACCCTGCCGGTGCCCACCGACATCATGCCGGCCGTCGACGGCCGCGCGCTCGACGAGGCGGCGAAGCGGGAGGTCGTCCGCCATCGGCTGCACGCCCCGCGGTATCCCTTCGCCCTGCTCGACGCGGAGATCGGCTGCTTTCTCTCCTACCGACGGGCTTGGCAGGCGATTCTCGACGACGGCTGCGATGCGGGGCTGATCGTCGAGGACGACGTGGCTCCCTGCTCGCCCCGGTTCGAGGAGGTGGTCGCGACGGCGATCACCGCGATCGAGCCGCACGAGTACATCCGCTTTCCGCTGCTCGAGCGGACCGACCGCGGTCCCGAGGCCCGGGCCTTCGCCGACGCGACGCTCGTGGAGCCGCGGCTGCCGGGGCTGGGCATGCAGATGCAGCTCGTGGGCCGGGAGGCGGCCCGGCGGCTGCTCGCCGCCACGGAGGTGTTCGACCGCCCGGTGGACTGCGTGGTGCAGATGCAGTGGCTGCATGGCGCCCGCGTGCTGGCGGCCCTGCCGGTGATCGTCCACGAGATCGACTTCCAGCTCGGCGGCAGCGTGATCCAGCTCAAGCGGGCGGGGCTCGTCCACAAGGCGATGCACGAGATCCAGCGGCCGATCGTCCGCTTCGCCGTTCGGGCGATCAACGAGCGGTGGCGGCGGCGCCACGCGGCCTGATGATGGTGCACGTCGTCCTCGGCATGCACAAGTCGGGCACGACGCTGGTGTCGCAGATGCTGCACCAGTCGGGGATCGCGATGGTCGAGGAGGCCGATGCCTCGACCAGCTACGACGACGGCAATCAGTGGGAGCGGGAGGCCACCAAGATGGTCAACCACTCCCTTCTCGGGAGCGCCGGGCTCTACAGCCTTCACGCCACCCGCCGCGGGGCCACGGCGCTGGACGACGCGACCGCCGCGAGGATGCGGGCCATCGTCGCCGAGTGCTCCGCCCGGCACGCCGACTGGGGCTTCAAGGACCCGCGGACCTGCCTGACCTACGCCGACTGGGCGCGGGTGCTGCCGCCGCACCGGATCATCGTGGTCTACCGCCGCCCCGAGGAGGCGTGGACCCACTACTGGAACAGCACCCGAGGCTCCCGCCGCCTCACCGTGCTGCGGGAGTTCCTGCCGCGGTGGTGCGAGTACAACGCGGCGATCCTCCGCGTGCTCGAGACGACGTCGATGCCGTCGATCGTGCTTCACTACTCGCGGCTGATGGAGGACGACACCGAGTTCGCGCGGCTTCGGGATTTTCTCGGTCGCGACCTCTCGGACCAGCGGCGGCCCGGGATGCGGAGGAGCCGCCCGCGGCCCTCCGTGTCGTACGCGCTGGCCCGCGGCCTGCATCGCCTGGGAGGCGGCGCCGATCCGGCTGCGATCGCCGCCGGCCTCGACCGCCGCCGCGGCTGAGCCGCGCTCACCAGTCGGCGAGGCCGACCGCCGCCTGCAGTCGCGGCAGCAGTCCGGGCCGGCGGCCGATCACGACGTCGCGGTCGTCGATCTCGAAGCCCTCGGGAATGCCACGGCCGCGCCGCAGGCCCTCCGCGCAGCCCTTCAGCAGCCGCCCGCCGCTGGTGCTCTCGCCGAGCACCAGCGCGTTGCGGGAGATGGCGTAGAGCCGCTGGTCGTCGGGGAGGGTCGCGCGGCGGTGGAGTTCGTCCATCTGCTTCGCCGCCGCGATCACCTCGGGGAACCCTCCAAACAGGGTCCGCAGCACCTTCACGCGGAGCAGCTGGTGGAGCCAGATCTGCTTGTAGTCGCGCCGCCGCAGCCAGCGGCGACCGCCCAGTTCGAGCGGGTCGGTGTCGCGCAGGGCGGCCAGCGAACGGGCCTTCACGATCGACAGCCCGCACACCTCGGGGCCGGCGTGCCGCAGGGCGGCATCGACGGCGGCGCGGGCCACGGGCAGGTCGATCCAGAGCGGATACTTGTCGTCGATGCACCACCAGACCCAGGCGTCGTCGTCGAGGCCCGCGAGCAGACCGAGCACCGCGGCGCGGAATCGACCCCTGCCCTCCCCCTCGTCGGTCGGCACCACCTCGACGAGGCCCGGGTGCCGCGCGGCCATCGGGCGGGCGGCGGTACCGTCGGGAATCCGAAACCGCAGGGGATGCCCGGGCCAGAGGCGGCCGTAGGTCTCGATCATGTGCTCGGCGATCGGCACGTGCTTCTGGCAGGTGAGCACGACCGCCGGCAGCGTGGTCGTCATGCCGCCCTCCCGAGCGACCAGCGGAGCAGCCTCTGCCGGCCACTGAGCGCCGGCCGGTCGGGCTCGTAGCCCCACCGTGCCATCCACTCGCCGCAGGCGTCCTCGATCGCCCGAATCTCCGCGGGCCGGAGCACGGTGCGATAGCCCCCCACCGCGCCCGATGCGATGTGGTTGTGGTGCAGCAGGGAGTGCGGGTCGAACTTCACCGCCTGGCCTCGCTGCCGCTCCTCCCGGACCGCCACGGTCCGCTCGCGCTGCCGATCGGCCGCGTAGTCCGCCGCGATCCGGCCGGCGTCACCCGGGGCCAGCGGGATGCCGAGCGTGTCGGCGATGCGGACCGTCTCGCCCGGCAGGTCGGCCGAGAGTCGGGCGTAGCGGGAGACCATCGCGCCCGGCACCATGGCCCACTCCTCGAACCGCCTCGTCCAGTGCCGCAGCCTGCCGATCCGCCAGATGTGCCGGAAGGTCCAGTTGTTCTTCCGCATCGCCGACACCACCACGTCGCGGATGTCGCGGTGCGCCGTGATCACGATGCCGCCGTTGGCCCGGAGCTCGTCGCGGATGGCATCGCTCAGGCCGTGGGCCTTGAACACGAGCATCCGGCTGCCGGCGTCGTGTGCCTCGCGGACCTCGCCGAAGGCCTCTGGCTTGTGGAAGGTGATCCGCTCGCCGCGGCCGGCCTGCTCCACCAGGTGGGCGGCGATCTGATACTGCACGGTCGAGCCCGAGCGGTGCATGCCGCTGCAGAACACCCACATCACACACCTCGCTGGCTGGTTTCGTCGTTGGTCTCGACTGGCATGAACTCGTCAGGCGGCCCGCGCCGCCACCTCCCGCCGTGGGCACCAGCCGATCAGGTCGTGGAGCCGCCGCTGGTGCGGCTCGAAGTGGTGCTCGAGGCCGCGGATCGCGGAGGCATCGTCGGGCGCGTCGGTGCGGCTGGCGTTGCGAACCTCGAACCTGGGCGGCTGCCAGGGATCGAGGCCGAGAAACGGGAGCAGTTCGGCGAGCGTGGCCGCGGGATCGGCGAACATGCGGCCGGCGTCGAGGGCGAGCAGCTGGCCGGACGGGAAGTGCCGCTGCCACTGCAGCAGCTGGTCGGCGTAGTGGCCACGGGCCTTGTAGGAGAAGTACTGGTGGGCGGGGCTCACGTGCCCTGGATCGGCGAGCAGCCGCTCGGCGGTGCCGGCCAATCGATCCTCCTCCGCGGCAAGCGCCTCGGCGAACGGCAGGGGCTCGCGGCCGTCGCGGACGTTCTTGCGGAAGTGCGACACCGCCCGCTCAACCGGATCACGGAGCAGGAACACGATCCTCGCATCGGGCACGACCTCGCGGACCCGTGCCGGCACGGCCGGATGGAACATGTAGTAGGGGCTCGACTCCAGCGGGCGGCTGTCGGTGCCGTCGGGGAGCCGCCGCAGCGGGGCGAACTGGCGGCGGTACCAGCCCCTGCCCCGCGCGAACTGGAGGTCGAAGAAGTGCACCTCCTTCCGCCGCGACGGCGACACCTGCGGATGGTCCTTCAGGCAGTCGAAGAGCGACGTCGTGCCGCACCGCATGCCGCCGGCGACGATGATCGTCGGTAGTCCCCGCCGCGTTGCCGTGACTGTGTCGGCGACGAGCCGGCACGTGTCGACGACGCGTCGTCTCGCAGCGGCCAGGCGCCGCCGAAATGGAGAAGGTGGCATGTGCGGGACAGTAGAGAGCGGCCCGCGACCGGGCAACGGAGGCGAAGGACGCCGCAGCCCCCCCAGGTTCGCATGGTTCCCATGCCTGCCGTCGTTGCGAGGCCGGGGCACGCAACCGGTCGGCCGGGCGCCCGATTCGTCCCTGCCCATGCCCGATTCGTCCCTTTTTCCGGGTTTTTGGGAGCAGGTGGGGCGGCTGCTGCTAACACAACGGCGTCGTCATCACGGGATTCGTCGTCGCCAGAGGGTCGATCGCCATGGGTACCTCGCTCCTCCGCGCGAGCGGCTTTCTGGGCATCGCCGTCGCCGCTCTCGCGGCCGTGCCGTTCTCGACGCTCCGCGCCGCGACCACGACCTCCGACACCAACAACACGCCCTACGCCGGCGGCACGATCGATCCCGGCGACACCGTGCTGTTGAACGACGGCGCCACCGTCACGGGCAACGTGGTCGCCAACGGCACGCTGCAGTTCAACCAGTCCGACACCACCCTCACGGTCAGCAATGTGATCTCGGGCACCGGCACGCTCTCGCTGACGAACACC
>CAIKWU010000286.1 GCA_903831155.1 uncultured Planctomycetaceae bacterium
ACCCACGGCAAGGGCACCGTCCAGACGCTGCTCGACGTCGGGCAGACGCTCTTCAACTACGGCAACAGCCCGAAGCTCGGGGCGATCAAGGTGACCATCCAGCAGTTCTACCGCCCCTCGGGCAGCAGCACGCAGCTGGAGGGCGTGAAGAGCGACGTGGAGCTGCCGAGCATCACGACCCAGCTCCCGATCGGCGAGGGCGATCTCGACCATGCCATCACCTTCGACAAGGTGCCGGCGGCGGAGTTCGCCTCCACGGGCCGGGTGAACGACGGCCTGGTGGCACGGCTGAGGGAGGAGTCGGCACGGCGGGTGGCCGGGCAGAAGGACTTCGTGAAGGTGGCCGAGGACATCGCCCGCTACGAGCGGCGGAAGGACGAGAAGACGATCTCGCTCGTCGAGAGCGAGTTCGCCACGCAGTGGAACGAGGGCAAGGCCGCCGAGGACGAGGAGGAGAAGCGGCTCGAGGAGATGGATGGGCAGAAGAAGGCCGTTGTCCGCCGCGACTTCTACTTCGACGAGGCGATGAACGTGACCATCGATTATCTGCGGGCCCTGTCCGGTGCGACCGGGCTGGCCGACACCGCGAAGGTGACGGAGGCCCCGCCCGGCGTGGCGGAGCGGACACCGGCGGTGGTGGACCAGTCGCCGCAGGCTCGTTGATCAGGCGAGGGCGGCGAGGGTCGCGAGTGGATCGGGATGCAGCGGCCGGAAGCCGAGATCCCTCGCCAGGAGCGTCGGGTCGAGTCGCTTGTCGCCGCCGCGGGTGCGGGCCGCTGCCGCATCCCAGCGGGGCTCCGGACTGCCGGTGACGGCGGCCAGACGGCCGTACCAGTCGCGACGCCGGACGGGGCGGCCATCGGAGACGACATACAGTCCGCGGGGGTCAGGGGCGTCGGCGACGAGGCAGACGGCGGCCGCGGCGTCGTCGATGTGGATCAGGTTCAGCCACGAGTCGGGGTCTGCCGCGATCGGGAGGCCCGCCCGCAGATCGGCCACCCGTGGCAGTCGGCCGGGGCCGTAGAGCCCGGCGAACCGCAGGCTCGTGCCGGGACCGGCGGGGTGCGCCGCGAGCATCTCCTCGGCGGCGACGAGCACCGTGCCGGCCTCCCGCGTCGGGTTCGGAGGCGTCGATTCGTCGATCACCGTGCCCCGGACGTCGCCCCACACGCCCGTCGAACTCGAGAAGATCACCCGCGGCCGCGACGTCCCTTCGGAAGCTGCCGCCAGCGCATCGAGGAGTTTTCGCAGGCCACCGACGTGGACGTCATGGTGCGTGCCGCCCGCCCCGCGGTCGAATCCGACAGCCCAGAAGACGGTCGCCGGCACGCCGTGTTCGGAGAAGAGTGCCGACCATCCGGGATCGACCGCCGTCACGTCCACGATCGCGGGCTCGACGCCCAATCCCCGCAGTTCCAGGGCTCTCGCCGTGCGGCGCGTCGTCGCGATCACGCGTGAGCCGGCGGTCACCCATCGTCGCGCGACCCGCTCGCCCAGGTAGCCGCACCCCACGACCAGCCGCAGCGGCGAGGCCATCCCGCCGGGGGCCGCGGCCGCTCGACCAGTCTCCGAGGCCGCGGCAGGAAGGTTCGAATCGTGGTCGGGGAGCATGGCGGTTTTTACCGTGAGGAGACGGTCGTCGGGCGTGATGGCCGGGGCGTGAGGCTAGCCCTCGAGGGCCTTCGGCCGCTCGCCCCGCGTCTGCGAGTCGAGCCATGATTGCAGCACCACCTGCGCGGCGACGGCGTCGGCCCGCTCCTTCTTGCGGCCCCGCGTCATGCCGACACCCGCGAGCATGCCGGCCGCCTCACGGGAACTGTATCGCTCGTCGTGGAATGCGACCGGCAGCCCGGTGATCCGCCCGAGCCAGGCGCCGAACCGCTCCACCTCCACCGACATCGCACTGTCGGTGCCATCGGCATGCACGGGAAGGCCGACCACGAAACCGGCGATCGCCTCCTCGGCCGCGAGCCGGCGAAAGAACGCGGTATCGGCATCCCGGTCGCCGACCGTCAGGTGCACGCACAGCGGGCTGCAGATGATCCGCTCGGCGTCGCAGACCGCCACGCCGATCCGACGGCGGCCGTAGTCCACGCCGGCGAGCCGGCCTGCCGGGAGGGAGCCGGTCATCGCGGCGCCTCTCCTTCCCGGGGGGCGAATCGTCCCGATTGGAGGAAGGCCGCGGTCGCCTCCTTGACGCGGCGATCGACGAGCATGGCGGCGTGGTTGACCGGGACGAGCAGGAAATCGTCGGCGCCGTCGAGCCGCGTCTCGTCGACCCGCACGATCGCGTCGTCGTCCCCGTCGAGGAAATGGCTGAAGCCCACGCCGTCGCCCCGGCCGCCGGCAACGATCCCGAACTCGCACGCCGGCACCGCGAGCGTGGGCTCGACCCGCGGCCAGTGGATCACGAGATCGCGGGCCGCCCCCTCGGCCAGCGTCGCCAGCATCCCGGCGCCCCCCACCTGCCGGGCGAGATCGGAGCCACGGTTCGGCGGGCCGAGCATGACCATGCGATCGACGCGGGCGAGCGCCGCGTCGTCGGCGAGATCCATCCAGCGGCGGACCACGAGGTTGCCGAGGCTGTGCCCCACGAAGCTGACCCGTACCGTCGGCGGCAGGGTGGCCATCACGTCGCCAAGCGCGCGGCCGTGGGCGGTCAGGTCGGCGGCCGTGCTCGCGTAGCCGACGAGGAGCACGGTGGCGTCGAGCGACTTCCGGAGGTGGTTGGCGAGCGGCCGCATCGAGGCGCGTCCCTCGCCGAGGCCGTGCAGAAGCATCACGGTCGGTCCGCGGACGGCAGGGATCGTGCCGTCCGCCTCGAGGGCGGCGAAGGCCGCGCGGCAGTCGTCGCCCGTCCCCTCCCGGACCACGGCGTCTTGCGGGTCGAGGATCCTGCAGCGGCCGTCTCGCAGCCGCTCCTGGAGCCGCCAGTCATGGCGGACGATCCCATCGCTCCACTCGAGGGCCTCGCGCGATCGCCGCAGTTCCACGAGCCAGTCGCTCTCCCGCGGTGGGGCATCGCCGCCGATCGCGGCGCCGGCCAGCAGCCCGCCGAGGAGCGTTGCGATCAGAGATACTCGTGCCATCCGCGCTTCTCGAGTTCGGCGACGACCTTGCGGACGCCCTCCTCGTGGGCCCGGTCGGCCACCAGCGTGGCGTCGGGCGTGTGCACCACGAGGATATCCTTCAGGCCGAGCGTGACCACAAGGTGGCCCTCCCCGGCATGCACGACCGTGCCGGTCGTTTCGATGCCGAGATGGCGGCCCACCGCCGTGTTGCCCGCGTCATCCGCCTTCCGCTGGCGGGCCACGGCTGACCACCCGCCGAGGTCATCCCAGCCGAAGGGGGCTTCGATGACCGCCACGTCGGAGGCATGCTCCAGGACGGCATAGTCGACCGAGATGCCCTTGATCGCCGCGAACGCCTCGGCGAACACGCGGTCGCGGTCGGGGGTGTCCCAGGCGTCGGCGATCCGCCGCAGGTGCGCCATCGTCTCCGGCTGACGGGCGTCGAGTGCGGCGATGATCGTGGCCGCCTTCCAGACGAAGATGCCGGCATTCCAGAGGTAGGTGCCGGCGGCGACGTAGTCCGCGGCCACGCTGGCGGGCGGCTTCTCGCGGAATCGGGCCACGGCGTGCGCCGGCGCCTCGCCGGGGCCGGTGGCGAGCGGCGCCCCCTGTTGGATGTAACCGAAGCTCTCGGCAGGATAGGTGGGCCGCACGCCGAACGTGACGAGCCTGCCCGGGGCGGATTCGACCATCGCCGCGGCCTGCTCGATCGCCCGTTGGAAGTCGGCGGTCGGCCGGATGACGTGGTCCGACGGCATCACCGCCATGGTGGCGGCGGGATCCTGACGGGCGACGAGCAGGGCCGCGAGCCCGATGCAGGGCGCGGTGTCCCGCTTGCAGGGCTCACCGACGAGCGCCGACTCGGGCAGGCCGGGCACCTGGTGGCGGACCGCGTCGAGGAGCCTGGCCGAGGTCACGATCATGGTCCTGTCGGCCGGCACGAGGCCGTCGAGCCGGGCGACCGTGTCCTGCAGGAGCGTCGTGTCGCCCGCCAGCGGGAGGAGTTGTTTCGGCAACGCCGCACGGCTCGCCGGCCAGAACCTGGTCCCCGCTCCGCCGGCCATCACGATCGCATGCAGCATCGAAGTCGTTCTCCCAAGGTTCCTGGCCGGGGCGCGGCTCACCCCGCCCGCACCCACGCCCACAGCAGGTACGCAAGGATTGGAAAGCCGGCGAAGATCACGCCGTAGGTGAAGATGGTCGTCCAGACGTGATGCGGCCAGCGTGCCATCCGTGCCTCACCGTGCCGCCTGGACCGCCACGTCGACCGGAATCTCGAGCGCCTCGTCCGCCGGCTCCGACAGGCGGCACTCGATGCGGACGCCCCAGGGGAGAACCTCCGCCGCGGTGACGACCGCCTCGACGCCATCATACTCCGTGCTCACCGAGACGGCCGGCGTGGCGGCGAAGGCGGGGCAGAAGCCGACGTGAGCGTGCGTGCCACGGCTGCCCGCCGCGACCGAGAGGCAGACACGACCGCGGAGGCAGTCGCGGCCGTCGCCCGCCTCGTACCGCTCGAGTCGCTGGATGAGCCGACCGGGAACGGCGGGTGGCCGCCGCTCCTGCGGGCGGTCCTCGGCGGGCCGCTCGATCCTCCGCTGTCCACCCGGTGGGACACGCTCACCACGGCCGCGATTCCGTGCGGAACGGGGCGGTGGCATGACCGCGACGCCGGCGGACACCATCAGGGCGACGATGGCGGGCCAGTCGCCCGCCCGTGGCGGGACCGTGATCGCAGCGACGCCGGCGATCAGTCCAAGCCTCGCCGCGAGGGGCCCGAGCAGTCCTGCTCCGTGCCGCGCCGTGGCGTCCGCGGCCGCCACCAGCGCGATGCCGCTGGCCGCCACGATCCAGGCGAGGCCGCCGTCGGCGATGCCGAAGCCGCCACCGAGCCGCCGTGCGACCAGCACCGCCGCAGCCGCTGCCGCAGCTGCTCCCGCGACGAACCCGGAGGCTGCGACCGCCTGCTCCAGCGGATCCAACACGCCCTCCGCCGCGTGGCGGAAGCGGCTGCCGGCCGCCGCGTGTCGCATCGCCCGGGCAGGCGGTCGTGCCATGGAGCCGCTCAGCCCACCGCAGCGCCGGACTTCGCGGCATCGGCGAGCTGCTTGGCCTTGTCGGTCTTCTCCCATGAGAAGCCCTCGCGGCCGAAGTGCCCGCCTGCCGCCGTCCGGCGGAAGATCGGCTTGCGGAGCTCGAGGTAGTCGATGATGCCCCGCGGCGTGAGCGGGAAGAACTCCCGCACGACATCGCAGAGCCGCTCATCCTCGACCTTGCCCGTGCCTTCGGTGTCGACGTTCACGCTCACCGGCTCACTCACGCCGATGGCGTAGGCGAGCTGCACCTCGCAGCGGTCGGCGAGGCCGGCCGCCACGATGTTCTTGGCGACGTGACGGGCCATGTAGGCGGCGCTCCGGTCGACCTTCGTCGGATCCTTCCCCGAGAACGCACCGCCGCCGTGCCGGCCCCAGCCGCCGTAGGTGTCGACGATGATCTTCCGGCCGGTGAGGCCGCAGTCGCCGTGCGGGCCGCCCACCACGAACCGCCCCGTCGGGTTGATGTGGTAGGTGATATTCGAGATGTCGAGGTCCTTGGGCAGGAGCGGCTTGACGATCTTCTCGACGACGAACTTGCGGATCTCCTCGTTCGAGACGTGCGGCGCGTGCTGCGTGGAGACGACGATCGTGTCGATGCGAACCGGCTTGTTGTCCTCGTACTCGACCGTCACCTGGCTCTTGGAATCGGGCCGCAGCCAGTCGACCTCGCCCTTCTGGCGTGCCTCGGTGAGCCGATTGAGGATCCGATGCGACAGCGCGATCGGCAGCGGCATCAGTTCGGGGGTCTCGTTGCAGGCGTAGCCGAACATCAGGCCCTGGTCGCCGGCACCGATGTCCTTGCCCTTGGCCTCGTCCTCGTTCACGCCCATCGCGATGTCGCCCGACTGCTTGCCGACGGCGACGAGCACGGAGCAGGTGTCGGCGGCGATGCCCATTTCGTCATCCGTGTAGCCCACCTCGCGGATCACGTCGCGGACCACCTTCTGGTAGTCGATCGTGCCCTTCGAGGTGATCTCGCCCGCGATCACGGCGAGGCCGGTGGTGACCATCGTCTCGCAGGCCACGCGGCTCTTCGGGTCCTGCGCGAGGTAGGCGTCGAGCACGCCGTCGGAGATCTGATCGGCCAACTTGTCCGGGTGGCCCATGCTGACCGATTCGCTGGTGAACAGATACTTGCCTCGTGCCACGGCGGAAGCCTCTTGCTGAAGGATGGGAAGGGTCGACGGCGACCGGCGAACACACCGGCCATCAGGGACCGGCATTATCGGCAATGCTGCTGGCTCGGCAACCCGCAAGCCATGTCATACGGAATCAGGCCCACCTTCGCGGCTGCCGGGCAGCCGGCCGAGGATCATCCGGGCGGTGGTGGCCACGGCGCCCCGCTGGGACGAGACGAAACGGGCGGCCTGGCCGCCGAGCGCCGCGGCCCAGGCCGGCTCGTCGAGGCATCTGGCGACGAACGCGGTCAGGGCGGCGCCGTCGGCGACCACCTCCGCCGCATCGGCCCTGAGCAGCCGCGCGACCTCATCGCGGAAGTTCCGGGTGTGCGGGCCGAACGACACGGCGGCCCCGTAGGCCGCCGGCTCGAGCATGTTCTGGCCGCCCCGCTTGCCGTCGAGGCTGCCACCCACGAAGGCGATCGCCGCCGTGCCCCACCAGTGCCCGAGCTCCCCGGTCGTGTCGACGAGCAGGACGTGGCCGGGGGGCAGCGGCGTCGTGTCGTCGAGTCGGCTCCGCAGCGACCACTCGATGCCGAGGCCATCGAGCATCGCGCCGATCTCGGACGACCGCTCCACGTGGCGGGGCACGATCACGAGCCGCAGGTGCAGGTGCCGGCCGCGCAGGGCGAGCCACGCCTCGGCCGCGAGCCGCTCCTCGGGATCCTGGGTGCTGCCGGCGAGGAACACCACGTCGTCGGTGGCGAACGCCGCGAGCCGTTGCAGCCGCTGCACCTCCGGGGCGTGCCGATCCCCTCTCACGCCGTCGAACTTCATGGAGCCGGTCACCGCCACGTCGGGAGCGCCGAGAGCCGTGAACCGGTCGGCGTCGGCCTGCGAGCGGGCGACGACGAGCGACACGGCCGCGAGCGTCCGCCGCACGAGCGGCCGGATGCGGCCGTAGCCCGCTGCGCTCCGCTCGCTCAGGCGGCCGTTGGCGATGACGATGGGAACCCCGCGGCGACGCGTGCGGGCGACGAGGGTGGGCCAGAGCTCGAGCTCGCCGAGCACGAGCAGATCCGGCCCCACGCGGTCGAGCACGCGATCGACGGCCCAGGTGAAATCGAGCGGGCAGGGGAAGGAGTGATCGGGGCCGAATCGCTTCGCGGCCAGTTCGAGGCCCGTCGTGGTCGAGCTCGAGATCACGCAGTCGAGCCGTCGACCGTCGGCCTCCGCCTGCCGCCGGAGTTCCGCGGCGAGCACGGCGAGCAGTTGCACCTCGCCCACGCTGACACCGTGGAGCCAGATCCGGGTCGCGCCGGCGGGCTTCGCCGCCACCGTCACGTCGCCCGTGAACCGGTTCCATGGCGCCGCCACGGGCCTGCCGCCGGAGAACTTCCGCCACGCCACCCAGGGCAGGGCGACGACCACGGCCATGAGATAGACGAGATTGAGCAGCACGGCGGCAGGATAAAGCATGGCTGCCATGTCCGCACCGGCGGTGTCGGCTCCGATGCACCGACGTGGCCGGGCACGTGCAGCCCTGGGGCGGCGTTTCGCGGACGCTTGGCGTCAGCCCGTGGCCACGCCGCTCGACTTGCCGCAGCAGTTCTTGAACTTCCGGCCGCTGCCACACGGGCACGGGTCGTTGCGACCCACCTTCTGACCCATGTTGCGGATCGGCTCCGCCGCCGCAGTGTCACCACGCTGGTCGGGCGGGCCGCCGGCCAGTTGCTGATCGCCGGCAGGAGGTGGCAGCGTCGCCGACGATGCCTCGGCGTGGATCGCGGCCGTCTCGTGCCACGTGCTCCGCAGGGCATCCTCCTCGACCTGCTCGATGCGATAGACGATGTCGACCACCCGCTCGTCGATCCCCTTCCACATCAGGTCGAAGGTCCGCATCCCCTCACGCTTGTACTCCACCTTGGGATCGACCTGCGCGTAGCCGCGGAGGCCCACGCTGCTCCGCAGGTGGTCCATCGCGAGCAGATGGTCCTTCCAGGCGTTGTCGAGGATCTGGAGCAGCACCGCCCGCTCCATCCGCCCCATCTCGTCCCGCGGGGCATCGCCGCGGGCGTGCCGCCTCCGGCTCGCCTCCACGAGATTCGCCCGCAGCTGGTCGAGGTCGCCCGACGCGACGGTCTCCTCCGGAAGTGCCGGGTCGAACCGCTCGCGGGCCCAGGCAAGCAGCCGCTCGCGGTCGAGCCGTCGCGAGCCATCGGGCTGGCGTCCCGAGAAGTGGGCCAGGCCCACCAGCACGGGATACTCGACCTCACGGCGGGCGTAGACGTCGCGGGCCAGCTCGCTCACCCGCTGCTTGAAGGCGGGGGCGTCGAGGCCGCTCCGCTCGAGCGCCGCCACGTCGTCGGGCGGCAGTTCGGATCCGAACCGCCACTCCGTCCAGCCGAGCGCGCTCCGCAGGCCGAAGTCGGGGGCGAGAAACCTGGCGCCGTCGGAGAGGTCGATGCGGTGGATCGCGTCGCGGGCCTTCTCCTGGAGCCACTCGCACACCCCGTCGCGGCCCGCCCGCTTGAGGTCGCGGTCGTTCACCGAGAGCTTCCAGCGGGCGTTGGCGAACGACGCGAGCGCCCCCCAGTTCCACTCGCTCTCCTCCTCGCCGGCGGGAAGGTTCTCCTCGACGGCCTCGTAGATCTGCCCCTCCGCGTTGCGGACCGCCTCCTGCACGGCCACCCGCTCCGCCTCCTCGGGCGTCATCCCCCGGTAGTCGGCGGAGTCGAGCTCGCAGGCGAGCTGGCCGCCCGCCCAGGTCGCGTAGGTCTGGCAGCCGTAGTCCTTGTCGAGGAAGGTGCCGATGTTCTGGTCGATCTGCCGGTCCACCATCTCCAGGATCATGTCGCGGCAGTCCGACTCGGTTCCCTCGGGATCGAGAATCTTCTGGCGGAAGCCATAAACCCGCTTCCGCTGCTCGTCCATCACCTCGTCGTATTCGAGGAGGTTCTTGCGGACCTCGAAGTTCCGCTCCTCGACCTTCTTCTGGGCCGCCTCGACGCGGCGGGTCACCATCCGGCTCTCGATCGCCTCGCCGTCCTGCATGCCGAGCCGCGTGAGCACGTTCTTCACCCACTCGCCGGCGAAGATCCTCATCAGGTCGTCTTCGAGCGAGAGGAAGAACCGGCTGGAGCCGGGGTCGCCCTGGCGACCGCAGCGGCCGCGGAGCTGGAGGTCGATGCGGCGGGCTTCATGCCGCTCGGTGCCGATGATCTGCAGCCCGCCCATCGAGCGGACGAGCTCGCCCTCGGACTTCATGCCCTCGCGGGCGGCGATCTCCGCGACGAGCGCGTCCCACTCCTCGCGGGGCACGTCGAGCCGGGTGGGGTAGGTGTCCTGGAGCTTCGCCCAGGCGAGGGTGTCGGGATTGCCGCCGAGGATGATGTCGGTGCCGCGGCCGGCCATGTTGGTGGCGATCGTCACGGCGCCGAACCGGCCCGCCTGGGCCACGATCTCCGCCTCCCGCTTGTGATGCTTGGCGTTGAGCACCTGGTGGTCCACGCCCCGCTTCTCGAGGAGCGCCGAGAGCCGCTCACTCTTCTCGATCGACACCGTGCCCACGAGCACCGGCAGCCCCTTCCGCTGGGTCTCCTTGATCTTCGCGGTGGGAATCCGCTCGCTCGTCCGCTCCCCCTTGGGCTCGAACTCGATCTCGCCGTCGTGCTCCTTCGTGATCCGGCCGACCTTCCAGGTGCCGTCGGTGAGGGCCACAGTGTCCCAGCGGTTGATCCGCTCCACCTCGTCGGCGACGGCGACCCACTTCTCCCGCTCGGTGCGGTAGATCACGTCGGGATGGTTGATCCGCTTCATGCCGCGATTCGGCGGAATCGC
>CAIKWU010000287.1 GCA_903831155.1 uncultured Planctomycetaceae bacterium
AATCCGCTGGCGATCATGGATCTTGCGCAACTCGACCCATTCCTGGCGGCGATGCACGACAGCGTCGCCGCGGCTGGCCGCCGCCTCGCTCCGCGGGCGATGCTCGTGACCTCCGGCCGCGTCCGCGTCGGCTATCGGATTGGCGAGCGGCTGTTCGGCGGGCTCTCCGGCCCGCGGGCGGTGTTGCACGTGGTGGGGGAGCGGCCCGGCACCGGCCATCGAACGTTCTCCGTCTACGTCACCTGTCGCCGCGGCGATGAGTGGGCCGTTGCCGATGCAACCGACCACCAGCACACCCGTGTGGTGGCGGGCATCGCCACCACGGCACTCGATCCGCGGCTCGGTGCCATCGACGTTCTGCGGGTACTCGAGGGCATGTGGCGAAAGACCTGAGTCGTCGTGCGACTGCAGCAATCGCCGGCATCGAGCGAGCAGGGAGGCGGGGAGAGGAGGCGGGGAGATGGTCGACATCGCGAGCCACGGCGTTGAGTGTGGTACCGGGGCATGCACGAGTCCGGTGCGGCCCCAACGGCGCTCGCTGCTCCGTCGCTGGCTGATGGCCGGGCTGGTTATCTGCCTTGCGGCAGCCCTGCTTGCCGGGGGCCTCGTGGCGGCCGCCTGGGTCTACGCCCACCCCCCGTGCGACTGGCAGCGGGGCATCGTCTACGGCGAGCGTCGGGGAGAGCCGCTCACCCTCGACGTCGTCACGCCACCCTCCCCCAACGGGCTGGGCATCGTGTTCTTGGTGAGCGGCGGATGGAAGTCGAGCCCAAACTCGTTTCGCCCCTGGCTCTTGGCGCCGCTCCTCCGCCACGGATACACGTTGTTCGCCGTCGCTCATGTGCCGCAGCCCCGTGCCACCGTGGACGAGATCGTCGCCGACATTTCCCGCGGGGTGAGGTACGTCCGCGCGCATGCCGCTGAGTTTCGTGTCGATCCCAACCGGATCGGTGTCACCGGTGGCAGTTCTGGCGGCCATCTCGCGCTCATGCTCGCCACCCGGGGCGGCCCCGGCGAGACGGGCTCCGCCGACCCCTTGGCGGCCGTTTCGAGCGAGGTGCAGGCAGCAGCTGTCTTCTGTCCCGTCACGGACCTCACCGACCTGACCGGATCGACCGAGGACCCGGGGGACGGGGGCCCGCCGCCTTCCTTTCGCAAGGCTTTCGATCAGGAGCCGATCGACATGGCCCGCTGGCGGGAAACGTCCCGCGAACTCTCTCCCCTGTTTCACCTGACGTCCAAACTCCCGCCGATTCTGATCCACCACGGCGATCGCGATACGCTCGTTCCGCTCGACCAGTCCATCCGCTTTTGCGACCGGGCAACCGCCCTCGGCCGCGACGTGACGCTCACCGTGGTCGAGGGGGCCGGCCACGGCTGGCTGACGATGCCCTGGCACATCATGCGGTGCGCCACCTGGTTCGACTCGCGGCTCGGAAAGCACTGAAGTGCGGCGGCCGGCGCATTCGCTCCTGCTGGCCCCCCGCGGTTGAGGCACAGCCGACCAGTGCGTCGAGCAACGTCTGACGCGATTGAAGTCCTTCCCAAGGCTCGTGGTCGCCGGTTCAGCATCCGGGGGCGGAGCCCCCACTAAGAACCCTCATGGAATTCTGTCCGAAATCTAACGAAGGGCTAGTCATACCCTCATCGAAGATGTCCATAACGTCGCCCGTTCGGTTCCGCACACCCAACGCCCTACGCCAAACGGGAGTCTCTCATGTCGTTCCGCCGCCGCCCGACCGCTGCCTCGTTCGCGACCGCCCTCAAGAGCCTGTTTCAGTCACGCCAGGCCCGCCATCCCCGGCGGCTCGGTGGGCTTTCCAGCCTGGAGCGGTTTGAGAACCGCAACATGCTAGCCCTGTCGGTGACGGGCATCGCCCCGCTCGACGGCTCGACGAACGTGCCGCTCAACAGCGATCTGGTGTTCACGTTCAACGAGAACGTGGCCAAGGGCCAGGGCAACATCTACCTCGTCCGGCAGGGACTCGGCACGACGGGCGTGGCGGTGGACGTGCGGTCGGCGAACGTGGCGATCAGCGGCAATCAGGTGACG
>CAIKWU010000288.1 GCA_903831155.1 uncultured Planctomycetaceae bacterium
CCGTCCTTGCGATGAGACAGGCTCGCGTGCACGGTGGGCTCGATGGCGTACTCGATCCAGCGGACCGATCCGTCGCCGAAGGCCATGGCGAACGCGGCATGATGGCTGCTGCCGAACGCAAGTTCATTGCCGGGAACGCTGTCCACCTCGTCCTTGCACGGCTGCCGATAGCCAGTGCGGACCATGTCGTTGTTCGTGCCCTGGACCCACGACTCATTGTCGTTGCCCGAGTCGCCGCTCTCACGCTTCGACTCGTCCACGTACCGCTCGCCGAGCAGGTAGGTGTTGGAGAGGCCGTCACGGACCGACGCCGCCTTCACCTCGCTGCCCACGTAGGCAAATCCCGTCATCTCCACCTGTTTCGCCTTCTGCGCCGGATCGATGTCGACCCACAGGTTGGCATCGCCCCGGGGATCGACCTTGGCAATGGCCGATGCCGGCGGCCCCGGCCAGTCCACGTTGTCGGTGTTGCCCGACACCGTCTTCACGTGGCCCGCGTTGACGGCGTAGTCGGCCCTCGCGACGGTGTTGTCGCTCGATGAGTTGTCCGCCGCGTTGTAGGCGATGGCAACCCCGTTGACCGGCTTCGGATACCGCCTCGTGGTTCGCCGCGTGGGGCAGTGCACCGTGGGGAGCACGGTCCTGGCAAGCGTGTTGGCGCCGACCTTCTGACTGTCCGTGATCTCCGTCGCCTTGCCGTCGCGCGGCAGCTGCCAGACGGTCTGCTGCTCCAGGAAGGGCAGGCACGAGTAGAGCCAGCCGCCCGGCTGGTTGCGGCCGAAGCCCCGGTCGGCGTCGCCGACCCAGCGATACCCCCAGCCACCACTGGGAAAGAAGCCCTGCTGCTGCTCGTGGGCGAGCGCCGCCGTGGCCATCTGCTTGACGTTGTTCGCGCAGTGCGTTCGCCGTGACGACTCACGGGCGGCCTGCACGGCCGGCAGGAGCAGCCCGATGAGCACCGCGATGATCGCGATCACGACCAGGAGTTCGACGAGCGTGAAACCACGACGGACACGGCAACGAATGGCCATGACTTCCCCTCCCTTCCCAGGGCCGGGAGTCTACTGATCCCGCCGCCGCACGAACAGGCCGCCCGGGACGCTCACACCCGCCGCTGGGCCTGGACGACTCGGGGCAGGCCCGCCATGTCCTTGAGGGTGGGCCTCGGCTCGAGACCCGGAACGGCGGCGATCGCCGCCTCGGCCGCCGCGGCGGTCGCGGGACCGATCTCCACGAGCAGCCAGCCGCCGGGAACCAGCCGTTCGGCGGCCTGGTCCGCAAGCCGCGCCACGATCTCCACCCCCGTCGGCCCCGCCACGAGCGCGGCCCGCGGTTCGTGGTCGCGGACGTCGCGGGGCAGGGCGGAGAACTCGTCCTCACGAACGTACGGAGGGTTGCTCACGATCACGTCCCACGGCCCCGCCAGCCGCGGGTCGGCGAGCAGGTCGCCCTCCACGAACGCGATCCGGTCTGCCACGCCGTGACGCTCGGCATTGGCCTTCGCCACCGCGAGGGCCGCCGGCGAAACGTCGGTAGCGGCGAGCGACGCCTTCGGCAGGTGCCTGGCCACGGCGACGGCGACCGCCCCGCTGCCCGTGCCCACGTCCACGATCCGCGGCGCGGCGCTCGGCTTGCCGAGGTCGATCGTGCGGACGACGAGCCCCTCCGTCTCGGGCCGCGGGATGAGCACGTCCTTCGTGACGGCGAACGGGAGCGAGAAGAACTCGCGGCTGCCGACGAGGTAGGCCACCGGCTCCCCCTCGCCCCGCCGCTTCACGAGCTCGCGAAACCGGCCCCGCTCGGCGTCGGGCACGACGGTGTCGAAGGCGGTGTAGAGCATGATCCGCGGGCAGCCGCGGACGTGGGCGAGAAGCACCTCGGCGTCGAGCCGGGGCGAGTCGCTCCCGCGGGCGCCGAGCCAGTCGGTCGTCCAGGTGAGGAGCCGTCCGACCGTCCATGTCTCGTCGCCCATGCCCGCCTCCTGTTCAGCCCACGGCCGGTCGCGCCGACTGCTCCATCTCGCTCTTCCGCTTCTCGCGGGCGTGCTGCTCGATCGCGTCGATCACGAGGCCGAGCCGTCCCACCATCACCTGGTCGAGCGTGAAGCTCTCGTTGATGCGATGGTCGGTGACGCGGTTCTGCGGGAAGTTGTAGGTGCGGATCCGCTGGCTTCGGTCGCCCGAGCCCACCTGCTCCCGCCGCTCCGTGGCCCGCTTCTCGTGCTCGATCCGCCGCTCGTGCTCGTAGAGCCGCGTCTTGAGCACGCGGAGCGCCTTGGCGAGGTTCTTGTGCTGGCTCTTCTCGTCCTGGCAC
>CAIKWU010000289.1 GCA_903831155.1 uncultured Planctomycetaceae bacterium
GAGCAGTTCTTGCATCGGCTCTTTCGGCACGGCGACCCCGCCGCTGAATGGCCGATCGAAGCCGATGATGATTGTCAGGATGCAGGTGATCGCAAGAGTGCTCAACGTCACGCTCAGAGCTGAAGTGGCGAACGTCACGCTCGTCGCGAAGGCAATGCCGATGATCAGAAGAATGCATAACGTGGTGATGGTCAGCCACAATGGCGCTGCGATCAAAGCATGACTCGCGCGGATCCGGTTCGATCGTGCGGTTGCCGCCTCCGACAATGCCGACATGATGAATTGCTTCCCGACTCGCTCCCCTTCGTCGGCGGGAGTAAACATGATCGCAGCCTTGACCGCGGCCAGCCCAGGGGCGCGCGTGAGGGCGGGCCCGCGATCCGTGGACATCTGTTGCCACTCGGTGTCGAGCACGTGCCGGATGTGGATCTTCACACCCTCGAGCACTTTCGCCGAGTGCTCGTCGGATAGAAAGCTGCTTGCGGAAGCGATGTGGCCGAGATGAATGACTTCCTGGTTCAGGCTCTTCGAAGCCACGTCGAAGGATTCCCATGCGCGTTGAAAGACGAACCCAAGCAGCAACGAGGTGATAAGTCCGGTCGACAGGACCGCGGGAACGATTGCCGAAAAAGGGATGTCCGGGTAACGCTTCACAATCATCCGTGTCGTCAACAACACCGCGCCGGCTATCGGCGCTGCGATGCTCAATACGAACAGAAAGATGATTCCACTTGTCTGTGCCTGGATGAATTCAAACATGGAATGAATCGCTCACGAATCAATTTGGATGCGAAGCCGCCGGGGCAGACTGTTTCGCTCTTGCCGCGATGAGTCAACAAGAAGTTGCTGCGTCGAAGGATAGCCCGGTCTGTGGCACTTCCTCAACCAGTGCCCACGTTATGCCTGGCTCTTGATTCGCCGAACCGAGCGCCCCGGCCCCGGTTCCGCAATCGCGGCCCCCTGTCCACTTGCGTTGGTTACGCCTCATCGATCAACGAGGTGCTTGCCGACTTGGCCGAGATGGGTGTTTGCAAGTTTGAATACGATGGCCCAGCGGTCTCTTGCCGCCCGGCGGGCCGATCGAGTGTCTACGAGGACTCATTCGCCATCTACTCGGCGGCCCTCGTGCAGCCGGGAGGAATCGGCGCGGCGATGTGGAGTTCGTGCGAATACAGCGAAGGCGCGGGGCACTTCTACAGCGAACCGATTGATCTCCGGTCACGATTCGTCGCCTTCGACCAGTGCCCCGGGCCGGTCAAGGCTCTTGTCATTTTGCATGCCGGGAAACTGCTGGACGGCCTCATGGCGTGACCACGACCTGCAGGCCGTTGTCCTTGGTGAGGCCCGAGAGGTTGATGCGGGTGGCCGGACGCGAGGGACGACGGACTCGACGGGGGCGGCTCGCGAACGGCGATCTCATCCAGGACGGGCTCCAGGGAGGGCGATTCGGAGCATGACGCCCCGAACGAATGACCTTGGACCCTCCTTCACTGCTTCCGCGTGGTCGACGAACCGGCGAGCGTGGAACTGCATGCGTTACGCCTGCCCGGATTTCGCGGATCGTGCGGATGGCTGGTGTCCCCTGACCGGGGGCGGCGGTGTCCGGATACACTCACCGGCGATGCTCTGGATCGCCTGGAAGATGCTGATCGGCAACCGGGTCAAGTACCTGGGGATCGTCTTTGGCGTCGTGTTCGCCGCGGTGCTCATCGCCCAGCAGGCGTCGATCTTCTGCGGGCTGATGTCGCTGACCGTCGCCCAGATCCGCGACGTCGAGGGGCCGGGCATCTGGGTGATGGATCGCCACGTCCAATACGTCGACGACCCGAAGCCGCTCGCCGACACCGAACTCTTCCGCGTCAAGGGAGTGCCGGGCGTCGCCTGGGCCGTGCGGTTCTACAAGGGGATCGCGCGGGCCCGGCTCCAGGAAGGCACCTACGAGCAGATGATCCTGCTCGGCATCGACGACGCGACGCTCGTCGGGGGCCCGCAGGGGGTGTTCATGGGAGCGATGGCCGACCTGCGGCGGCCGGACGCGGTGATCATCGACGACGCCGGCTACCGGAGGATCTGGCCGGGCGAACCCTACCGGCTCGGCCGGACGTTCGAGATGAACGACCGCCGGGCGGTCGTCGTGGGCATCACCCGCGCCAGCCGCACGTTCACGAGCTTTCCGATCGTCTACACGCGGTACAGCCAGGCCGTCCTGTTCGCCCCGCCGGAGCGGAAGGTGCTCTCGTTCGTGCTCGCCGACGCGGCTTCCGGGATCGATCCTGCCGAGGTCTGCCGTCGGATCGAGGAGCGGACGGGTCTGCAGGCCCTCACCCGGGAAGCGTTCCTCTGGAAGACGATCCGCTACTACCTCCGCAAGACGGGGATCCCGGTGAACTTCGGGATCACGGTCCTGCTCGGGTTTCTGGTGGGCACGGCGATCGCCGGCCAGACCTTCTACCTGTTCACCGTCGAGAACATCCGGCAGTACGGAGCGCTCAAGGCGATGGGCGCGGGCAACGGCACGATCCTCCTGATGGTGCTCGCCCAGGGATTGCAGGTCGGACTGGTGGGCTATGGCCTCGGCGTCGGGCTCGCTGCCGTCTTCGGCTGGGTGGTGAGGGGGGCGTCGCGGCTCTCGTTCTTCATGCCCTGGCAGGTTCTGGCGCTGACGGCGGCCGCCGTCTTCGTGATCGTGCTCGTCGCCAGCCTGCTGTCGATCCGCAGGGTGTTCGTCGTCGACCCCGCCATCGTGTTCCGTGGCTGAAGCATCCGGGGAGTCTGCCGTGTCCGCCAGCGTCGCACCTCGCAGCCCATCGGCGGTCGATCTCGCCGTCTGCGTGCGGGGCGTGACGAAGGAGTTCGGCAAGGGCGCCGCGGCGACGCAGGCGCTGCGAGGCGTGGATCTCGACGTGGCTTCGGGCGAACTCCTGATGCTCGTGGGTCCGAGCGGCTGCGGCAAGACGACCCTGGTCTCGATTGTGGCGGGCACGCTAGCCCCGACCTCCGGCGAGGTCGTGGTGCTCGGCCAGGATCTCACCCGGATGTCGAGCGGCCGCAAGGTGCGGTTCCGCCGTGACAACGTCGGCTTCGTGTTCCAGTCCTACAACCTCCTGCCGGCGCTGACCGCCGCGGAAAACGCCGCGGTGCCGCTGCTCATCGCCGGCTGGCGGCGGCGCGACGCGGTGGAGGCCGCGGCCGGGGTTCTCGACAGGCTCGGCATGGGCGATCGCCTCACCCGGCTCCCGAACGAACTCTCGGGCGGGCAGCAGCAGCGGGTGGCGATCGCCCGGGCGCTCGTTCACGAACCGCGGCTGCTGGTCTGCGACGAGCCCACCAGCGCCCTCGACGCGGAGAACGGCCGGCTCACGATGGAGCTCATCCAGCAGCTGGCCGTGCAGCCCGGCCGGGCGGTGATCGTGGTGACCCACGACGCCCGGATCTACGCCTATGCCGACCGGATCGCGACCATGGAGGACGGCAGGATCGAGGCGGTTGAAGTCGGTCCCCATCGGGCGCCGCCGTCGGGTGGCTGACGTCGGCCGCCATGGCTCTGGAATGGTAGAGTGATCGCATGAGCAGCGTTCCCGTCGCCAATCCGCGTCGACTCGCTCGTGCCCGCACCGTCGGCGACGTGATCACGCAGTGGATCATGCCGCTGGTGGCGGTGGGCCTGCTCGCCTTTGCCGGCTGGTTCGTCTGGTCGACACGGCCCGTCGCCCATGATCCGCCGCCGCCGATCGCCCCCGCCACCAGTCCCTACGCCGACACGCTCGCCGCCTCGGGCGTGGTGGAGGCGCAGACGGAGAACATCGCCGTCGGCTCCGACACGCCGGGCGTCGTGGTCGAGGTGCTCGTGAAGGTTGGCGATGCCGTGACGGTGGGCGCTCCGCTCTTCCGGCTCGACGACCGCGACCTCCGCGGGGCCCTCGCCGTCTCGCAGGCGGCGGCGGCCCAGGCGAAGAGCGAACTGGTGCGGCTGGAGGCCGCGCCGCGGCCAGAGGAAATCCCGGTGCGGGCTGCGGCGGTGGCCGGGGCGAAGGCGGTCGTCGTTCGCGAAGTCGACGCGCTCAAGCGGTCGGAGGATACGTACGCCCGGAAGGTCTCCACCGAGCAGGAGTTGGTCCAGCGGAGAGAGGCGCTCGCGACGGCCGAGGCGCTCCTCGCGAAGGCGCAGGCCGATCTCGACCTCCTCGAGGCCGGCTCGTGGCAGTATGACCGTGACGTCTCACGTGCCGCCCTCAGCCGCGCGGAGGCGGAGGTGAGGCGGATCGAGATCGACCTCGACCGACTGGTGGTGCGGGCTCTGGTGTCGGGCCGTGTGCTCCAGGTGAACGTGCGGCCGGGTGAGTTCGTGGGCACGCCGCCGAACCAGCCGCTGGTGGTGCTCGGCGACACGGCGCGGCTCCACGTGCGGGTGGACATCGACGAATACGACATTCCACGGTTCCACGAGGGCGTCGAGGCGGCGGCGTTTCCCCGGGGCAACCTGCAGCAGCGGTACCCGCTGGAGTTCGTCCGCGTGGAACCCTTCGTGGTGCCCAAGAAGTCACTCACCGGCGACACGACCGAGCGGGTCGACACCCGCGTGCTCCAGGTGATCTACGAGTTCGATCCGGCCGGCCTTCCGCCGCTGTTCGTGGGCCAGCAGGTCGAGGTGTTCATCGATTCGGGCGGGCGCTGACGGCGTGGCGTCGGCGATCCGGCCACAGCATGCCCATCTTTCGCGGCCGTCCCAGCCGCCTCTGCCTGCCGTGCCGAGGGTGTTTGCTCGACGAAATCGCCTTGCCGTCGGGGCTTTCGGCTGGGACAGTCCGCGGCCTGTGACGACACCATCGCTCTTCCAACCGACGACCGAGTGGGCGGGACGTCGCCGTGGCTGCCGCCTGCTCCTTGCAGCGGCCGCCATCGCGTGCCTCGTCGGGGCGGCATGCGCCGCGGAGCCGGAGGCGACGTTCCTTCCGGCCGTCGACGGGCTGCAGTCATGGCGAAGGACGCTGGAAGCGGTTGCCTCCGAGTGGCCCGTGGCCCGGGTCGTGGAGCCTGATTTTCTGGCCATTCCGCCACGCGAAGGGCTTATCGAGTCGTCCTGGGTCGAACCCTCCGCGGGGGAGACGTTGGCGTGGCCACCGCGGCGACAGCGGCTCGTGGTCCGCGTGGTTCCCGGCCACGATGGCGTCTGGATCGACGCCGCCGTGCAGACCCAGGCGCTCGCTGGAGCCGCTGCCGGCGGGGGAGGCGTGGAACTCGTCGGTGGGTGGCGTCAGGAATCGGAATCAGCCGAAGTCGAGACGCGGCTCGTGGCCCAACTGGCCCCCTCCACGGCTCCGATCCGGGAACTGCCGCCGATCGATCAGGAGGAGTTCCTCGGGCCGCCGCAGGTCGAGCTTCCGTGGTCTCGGAGCAGCTATCCGCGGCTCTCGCGGGCGGGGCACAAGATCGCCCGGGACTACCGCAACTTTTACGACTGCGACGGCCTTGTGAGCACGGCCGCGGCGTTCGGTGCGGGAGCCCTGATGGCCAACACCGGCTTCGACGACACGATGCAGACCGCCTGGCAGCAGGGTGTGGAGCCGACGGGCCTCGGCACGTTCTTCTCGGGCTGCAAGGATATCGGCGAGGGGCGGTACGTTCTGCCGATTTTCGGTGCGGCGGCGGCGACGGGCCTGCTCTTCGAGGGAAACCCGGTGGGTGACGTCGTGGGGGAATGGGGATCGCGGTCGCTCCGCATGTTCGTGGTCGGTGGCCCGCCCGTCTACGTGCTGCAGATGGCCACGGGGGCAGGCCGGCCCTCGGAAGATCGCGGCAGCTCGTGGCAGTTCTGGAACGACAACAACGGCGTGAGCGGCCATACCTTCATGGGCGCGATTCCGTTCCTCGCCGCCGCCGACATGGTCGAGAGCCCCTTGCTCAAGGGCACGCTCTACGTCTGCTCGACGTTCGTCGGGTTCTCGCGGATGACCGACAACGCCCACTACCCGTCGCAGGTCTTCCTCGGCTGGTATCTCGCCTGGGCGAGCTCGCGGGCGGTCAGCATGACCGAAACACACTTCGCCGGCATGGAGATTCGCGTGGTGCCGCTGCCCATGGCCGACCTCGGGGGCGTCGCGGTCGAAGGCCGCTGGTGAGGGCCCGTCAGCCGGCCCGGGACGGTCGTGCCCGCCGTCTGGCCACCAGGCCGACCAACACCGCGCAACCGCTGCTCAGTGCGAGCGAGGGTTCCGGCACCGCACTCCACGACACCGCGTAGTCCTGGGGGAAGGCACCCGACCCCCAGACGCCGCCCGTCGTGTTGTCGAACGTGTTGAGCGGATACTCGATTCGCAGCCCGTAGCGGCCGGTGCTGGGAATCGCGAACGACAGGTGCTCGACCGTGTTGTAGAGGCTCTCGGACCGGGCCACGAGCGTGGTGAAGGCGTTCGAGCCGTCGAGTTGCCAGACCGAGAGGTTGAGGTCCGCCTGAGCCACGTCGGCGTACTCGGTCGTCCCGAAGTCGAAGAGGCGGTTTCGCAGCCACGAGAGCGTCGTGGTGAGCGTGCTGCTGCCCGTGAGCAGGCCCGAGATCACGTAGTCGTTGTTCACGCCCACCACGGCGTCGCCGTAGTCCCAGCCGGTGAGGGCGACGGTGCCGAGATTGCCCGTGGCGGTGCCCGACACGTCGGCCTGTCCGTTGACCTGCAGGTCGAAGGTGGTGTCGAGGTTCATGCGGCCAGCCCCGGTCGCCCAGTCGAGCGACTGCGTGGTGCGGATGTAGGTCGTGCCGCCGACCGTCACGCTCTGCTGGCCGTTCGACCAGCCGCTCGTCTTGTCGGCGCCGTTGAGCAGGAGCGACTTCACCACCTCGCTCCGGGCCGCCACCGGGTTCGGCGACAGGGAGGGCAGCGTCTTGGCGGCGCTGACCACGAGCGAGGCGCCTCCAGCCACGAGCGGCGCCGCAAAGCTCGTGCCGGCGATGCCGTTGGAATACAGGTCGGCCTGCGTTCCCTGATTGGTCGAACTGGTGAGCGTGGGGTTGTTGCCGCCCGCCTGCCCCCCCCAGAACGCGCTCACGAGCGAGGTGCCGGGGGCGGCGACGTCGACGGCAGCCCGCACGCCGGCCACGGTCACCGTCGATCCCGAGGTGTTGATGTAGCCGAAGTCCTGGGGGGCGCGGCTGCTGAAGCTCGCCACCGCGTCGAAGGTGTTGGCGTTGGTGAGGGCGCCGACGGTGATCGCGTTGTAGTCGGATCCCGGCGAGCCCACGGTGTTCGCCGCAGGGCCGCTGTTGCCGGCGCTGGCCACATAGGTGGTGAGCGGGTTCTGCCAGGCATAGGCGTCCATCACGATCGACAGGGCATCGGTGCCGTCGGGGTCGGTGAATCCGAAGCTCGAGTTCACCACGTCGGCGACCCCGAACGTCTGCTCGTAGGGGACCAGGAATGACTCGACCGTGAGGTTGAAGCTGAGGGCATAGGCGGGCGAGACCCAGACCGAGGCGATCGCCGCGGCGCGGAGGTCGGTGCCGAAGGCGATGCCATCCTGGTAGATGCCGCCGCCCGCGGTCTGCCGGCCGCCGATCAGCATCGCGGCCCAGGTGGCATGACGATCGTACTTGGGCGCGACCGACGCGCCGCCCCAGGAGGTCGTGCCCGAGATGAAGTTCGTCGACGTGGTGGCGACGTGCTGCAGCGTCTCGTGGCCGTTCCAGAAGTAGCCGGCCTCGAGATTCGTCGTGATGGTGTTCTGGCCGACGATCGGCGTGGAGTGGTCGTAGTAGGCTCCCGCCCCGAGGAACGTGTTGAGGTCGAAGGTGAAGCCGCCCACATTGGTGGTCGCGTCGGCCGTGGGGTCGAAGTCATCGGGGGAGATGCCGTAGGTGGCGGTGACGCCCACGTCATCCGCCCCGAGCCGCAGCCTGCCCTCGACCGGTGGCGAGGCCTCGCCCGAGACGGCCTGCCACGAGGCCGCAGGATCGAGCCGCTGCGTGAACGCCGCGGGCGGACGCGTGGCGGCCCCGACCGCCGACCCGAGCAACACGGAGATTCCCGCGAGCAGGCCTCGGAGGACGTGCTGCACTGGCAGGCTGTTCGGCATGAACGTCATGGCCGATACGTCCTGGCGGCTGCCCGTGGCCGTGGACGAAAGAGCCTCGGCCGTTGGCCGCGGGAAGGCGATGCGGGCGGCTGGGGTTGGGCGGTGCTCCCCTGAGCACGGGGCCGGGAAACGTGGTCCTTCTCGAACTCCAGAATCCCGAAGTAGGGGTCGGGAAACTGCCAGTCGTTCTGGGCCATGGCGTGTGGCACGCATGCCACGAGAGGCACTGCGACCAGGATGACGACGACCCCGTGGCGCAGCATCGGCGCGGCCTCCGAAAACGAGAGCAATCGGCGACGCTGCCGCAGCTCGACGAGCGGCTCAGCCGATCATCAGGACGGCCACGGCGATGACCGCCGCTCCGATGCCGACGGGAAGCGTCACGTAGGGACGACGAACGCCCTCGAACTCCCGGGCCCGCTCCTCGGTGGTCAGGCCGAGGATCCGTTCGAGATCAGCCAGGCTGATCGGATGCGAAACCGTAAGGTCGGCCCCGACCTCGTCGGCCGCCTGCTCGGCGATCGACCGTCGCCGGCCATCGGCCTCATCAATGACCATTGCGATCGGGGAGCCGTGGGCGTCGCCCTTGAGCAACTCGACGAGATCGTGGCCCGACATGTCCTCGAGATCGGCCGCGACCAGCCAGGCATCGACGTGCATCCGCGATTGCAGGCGGATCGCCTCAGCGCCGCTGGACCGGAGGTGCAGATCGAGACGTCCCTGCCTGGCGCTCGCCGCCAATGCCTTGTAGGCGTCGAACCTGGGATCGACCACGACGACGCTGGGCACGTCCGACGACAGCGGCATGGCACGAAACGGTGACGAGGGACTCATGGCACGAACTCCGGGAAACGACGGGAATGACTCGCAGGGGACGGCGCCGGCAACCGGCCGTCGCTCAGGACAGGACCGACACCTCCGAAGGCATCCGCGTGGCGCGGATCACGTCGAGCGTGATCGGGCGGACGAGGTAACCGGCGACACCGGAAGCCAGCGCCCGCTGCTCGTCCTCGAGACGGTACGTGTCGGAGACGATGAAGATGCCGGCATGCCGGCCGTGACCGACGCGATCGAGCGAGATCCGGGCTCCCGACAGGAGCGGATCGACGTCCCCCTGCAGGACGTGCGACGACAGCATGTCGAGCAGGTCGAAGCCCGACATGTCGGGCAGATCCGACGCCACCAACCAGGCATCGGCCCGGAAGCGGCGGGAGAGTCGCACGGCGGAACGGCCATCGACGCAGAAGTGGAGGCCAACTTCGCCGGCCTGGGCGGCCTGAACGAAGTCGCCGTAGCGGTCGCAGGTGGCGTCGACGATCACGATCTCGTTGATGCCGATCGATCGCAGCGAGTTGTCGTGGCTGAACGAATCCATGGTTCGGGTCCTCGGTGGTGAATCGCGAAAGTGTTGGAAGGGTGGACGGTGGACGGCTCGGTCGATCAGCGGCTCTCGGGCCGGGCCAGGGGGAGCGAGGGACGGGCACCGACGGAGCGGCCGGTCATCGGCCTCGCGACGACGACCCGGTTCGGGCTCAGGTCTTCGACGAGCAGGGGCAGCACGGCTCGCGAGCTGGCGAACGGATCAACGGCTCCGTACGACCGCGAGCGGTCGACATCGGGCATCGAGGCACGGGCCTGGGTGCTGAACGTGTAGGCCGAAAGCCGCACGGCAGTCTGGGCAGGCTGGTCCGCGATCGGCTCCAGATCGTGCATGACCGCCAGGCCGTCGATGACCCCGGGTCCGGTCACCAAGGGGATCATGCCTTCGGCGTGGGCGACACCACCCGCACAGACGAGGGCGACCGTGGTCCACGACAACATCGAGCCGAGCGAACGCTTCATTGAAGCACCTGGAGTTTGAATCGGGAGACGGAGGACTCGGGGACAGGAACGGTCAGCCCAAAACCACGACCACGATGGCCGACACGGCGATCACGCACCCAGCGACGAGCGACGACATCGCACGAATCGATGCCAGACGGGAAGACGAGAGGGGCGTGAGCATGACGAAACCTCGGGACGCGGTTGGCGGAACGGATCAGACGAAATCAGACGAGCGACACGATCGACAGGAACAAGGCAATCGGCAGGGCGCACAGCAGGACGTCGGCCTGGGTGAGCGCCCAGCAGGCAGCCGGACGAGTCCGACCGCACAGGGCGTAGGTGGGGTTCATGAGCGGAATCCTTCTCGCGAATGAGTGATCTGCCACAACGGCAACGGACCTGGTTCAGACTCCGCGAAGCCTGCGTGGCGACCGCCGTCCCCTTGCTGGAGCCCGTTCGGTCGTCACGACTGCGTCGCGTCGACGTCAGAAAGGACATGCACTCGGCGTGCCAAACGGCGCGGCAAAACGGTGAAAAAACTTCAAATCAGCGTTTCACGGCCGTAAGAGCTC
>CAIKWU010000290.1 GCA_903831155.1 uncultured Planctomycetaceae bacterium
ACCGCCGCGAGGATCAGGCGGGCACGGCCGTGAACGGGGTGTGACACCTCGTCATGATCGGCACGATCGGCACGATCGGTTCAAATAGCCCACCTTTCCCGGGCCGTGGTCTCTGACCGCGGGGGATTGAGCGGACCGGGCAATGGGAGATAGGCGGGCATGGAAAGGCTGGCAAGGCGTCAGGTTCGCGAACTCGACCGGATCGCGATGGAGGAGTTCGGGGTGCCCGGGGTGGTCCTGATGGAGAATGCGGGTGGAAACGCCGCCCGCCTGCTCCAGCAACTGGTGATCACCGGGCCGGTCGTGCTCCTTTGCGGCAGAGGCAACAACGGCGGCGACGGGTTCGTCATCGCCAGGCACCTCGACGCCGCTGGCCACGCTGTCCGGGTGCTCCTGGCCGCGGCTCCGGAAGCCTACGGCGGCGACGCGGCACTCAACCTGCGGATCGTCGAGCGGAGCAGCCTGCCGATCGTCTGCCTCGTGGAGGCCACCGAGGCCGCCTGGCGGCGGGAACTCGCCGGCGCCGCCTGGATCGTCGATGCGCTACTGGGGACGGGCACGGAGGGGCCGCCGCGGGGTGCCGTGGCGACGGCCATCGCGGCGCTCAACGCCGAAAGGAGATCGGGCTCGCGCGTGCTGGCGGTCGATCTGCCCTCGGGCCTCGATGCCGACACGGGCGCCGCCGCGGACTGCTGCGTGAGGGCCGACGTCACGGCCACGTTCGTGGCGGAGAAGGCGGGCTTCGCCAATCCGGCTGCAGCCGCGTTCACCGGGCAGGTCCACGTGGTCGGGATCGGTGCCCCGGCTGGCCTGCTGAGGCGGTTCGGCGTCAGTCGGTGAGTTCGCGGTCGAGAAACGTCCAGCCGAGGGCGTCCATGAACGCCTTCTGCCTGTTGTCGGCCGCGCCGCCGTGGCCGCCCTCGATGTTCTCGTAAGAGAGCACCGGCTTGCCGTACTCCTCGAGCCGTGCGGTCATCTTCCGTGCATGGCCGGGATGCACACGGTCGTCCCGCGTGGAGGTCGTGATCAGGATCGGCGGATAGTCACGATCCCGGGCCACGTTGTGGTACGGAGAGAAGCCGCGGATGAAGGTCCACTCCTCCGGCTTGTCGGGGTCGCCGTACTCGCCCATCCAACTGGCGCCCGCGAGCAGTTTGTTGAACCGACGCATGTCGAGGAGCGGCACCTGGCAGACGATCGCACCGAAGAGATCGGGCCGCATCGTGAGCATGTTGCCCATGAGGAGCCCGCCGTTGCTCCCTCCCATGATGCCCAGCCGCCTCGGGCTGGTGATGCCGCGCCGGACGAGGTCTTCCGCCACCGCGACGAAGTCCTCGTAGGCCCGGTGCCGGTTCTCCTTGAGCGCCGCCTGGTGCCACCGCGGTCCGAACTCACCCCCACCGCGGATGTTGGCGATCACGTAGGCATGGCCCTTCTCCAGCCAGGCAACGCCCGACACGGGGTTGTAGCCGGGCACGAGCGGAATCTCGAAGCCGCCGTAGCCGTAGAGCAGCGTGGGCGTGGAACCGTCGGACGGCAGGCTGGCCGGGCCGATCTGGAAATACGGGATCGGGGTTCCGTCCTTCGACACCGCCTCGTGCTGCTCCACCGTCAGCCCCTCGGCGCGGAAGAAGGCCGGCGTCTGCTTGAGCTTTTCCGGGGCTCTCTCGGCCGCGGAGGCCGAGCCGAGCGAGAGCGTCGAGGGTTCGAGCGGGCTCGAGGTCACCAGCCAGTAGTCGTCCGAATCCATTTCGTCCACGGCGGTGACGCTCCCCGTGCCGAACTCGGGCACGCCGGCGAGTGGCTCGCGGTGCCAGGTGCCCTCGTTGAACGTGAGGACCGCCATCCGGCTGCGGACGTTGTCGAGGGTGCTCACGAGGATGTGGTGCCGCGTGCCGGCCCAGGCCACGAGCGAGGTGCGGTCGGTCGGCTCAAAGAGCACGTGCAGGGTGCGGTCGCCCTTCAGGAAGGCCTCGAAGTCGGCGGCGAGCAGGGCACCGGCCGGGTGGGTCGTCGCGCCGACGGTCCAGGGCGTGCGGAGTTCGATCAGCAGCCACTCGCGATGCACCGAGGCGTTCGCGTCGTCGGGCTTCGCGATCTTCAGGAGTTGGCCGTCGCGGCGCAGGAAAAGCTCGTTCGTCCAGAACGTGATCTGTCGCGAGATGAAATCCCGCTCGAAGCCCGGCGTGAGGTCGCGAAAGGCGGCCACCGACATGTCGTCGGGCCGGCCCTCGAAGATCATGTCGGCTGCGACCAGCGGCGTGCCGCGCATCCACTCGCGGACGCTTCGCGGGTAGCCCGACGAGGTCAGCGAGCCGGGGCCGAAGTCGGTGGCCACGAAGAGGCTGTCGGCGGTGCGCCAGGCCACGCGGCTCTTGGCCTCGGGCAGCGCGAAGCCGCCGTCGACGAAGGCTTTGCTGTCGAGGTCGAACTCGCGGACGACGTCGGCGTCGGCTCCACCGCGGGAGAGCGACACGAGGCAACGCCGGTCGTCGGGTTCGAGCACCGTCGCCCCGTGCCAGACCCAGTTCTCGTCCTCGGCCTTGGCGAGGGCGTCGATGTCCAGCACCGTCTCCCAGACCGGCTGCGGCGTGCGGTACTCGTCGAGCGTCGTCCGGCGCCAGACGCCCTTGGGGTTGGCCGCGTCCCGCCAGAAGTTGTAGAAGCGGTCGCCGATCTTCGTGACCGCCGGGATCCGCTCCTTCGAGTCGAGGATCGAGAGGATTCGGCCCTCGAGACTGGAAAACACCGTGCCGCTGGCGAGCATTCGCGTGCTCTTCTCGTTGCGCTCCCGCACCCAGGCGAGCTGCCTGTCGCCGCCGACGTCTTCCAGCCAGAGGTAGGGGTCGTCGGGCGGGCTCTCGGGTGAGGCGGCGTGTGCGGATGCCATCAGGAGGATGAGTCCCAGGGGGAGGAGGCGGTTCATGTGCGGACGTGGCCCGTGCCGGTGACGATGTACTTGTAGGTGGTGAGCTCCCGCGTCCCGCAGGGGCCGCGGGCATGCAGTTTGTCGGTCGAGATGCCGATCTCGGCACCGAGGCCCAGTTCCCCGCCGTCGTTGAAGCGTGTGCTGGCGTTCACCATCACGCAGGCTGTGTCCACGCGGGAGGCAAATCGCCGGGCGGCCGCGGCGTCGGCGGTGACGATCGCGTCGGTGTGCCGCGAGCCGAACCGATTGATGTGGTCGATGGCGGCATCGAGCGACTCGACGACGGCCACCGAGATCTTCGGCCCCAGGTATTCGGTCGCCCAGTCGGCGTCGGTCGCCACCCCCGAGGAGGGCACGAGCCGCCGCGTCGCCGCGTCGCCCACGATCTCGACCCCCTGCGCCGTCAGGGCACGGGCCATTCGCGGCAGGAAGTCGGCCGCGACGTCGCGGTGCACGAGGAGCGACTCGGCCGCGTTGCAGACCCCCATCCGCTGGCACTTGGCGTTGACGGTGATCGACTCGGCCATGGCGAGATCGGCGGCCCGGTCGATGTAGACGTGGCAGTTGCCGTTGAAGTGCTTGAGGACGGGCATCCGGGCCTCGGAGCAGACGCGACGGATGAGGGCCTCGCCGCCCCGCGGGATGGCGATGTCGATGAGATCATCCATGGAGAGAAACTCGCCCACGGCCTGACGCTCGGCCACGTCGACGAGTTGCACGGCATCGACGGGCAGGCCGCTCGCAGCGATCGCCGCGCGAATGCTCTCGACGATCCGCCGGCTCGAGTGGGCCGCCTCCTTGCCGCCCCGAAGGATGATGGCGTTGCCCGCGGCCAGGGCCACGGCGGCGGCATCGGCGGTGACGTTGGGCCGGCTCTCGTAGACGAAGAACACGACTCCGAGCGGCACGCGGACCTTGCGGACGACGAGCCCGCCCGGGCGGGTCTCCTCGTCGATCACCTCGCCCACAGGATCGGGCTGCGAGGCCACGGCCTCGACACTGGCCGCGATGCCCTCGACCCGCTTCTCGTCGAGAAGGAGCCGGTCGATCTGGGCGGCCGTGAGCCCGTAGGAGGGGGCGGCAGCCACGTCCGCGGCGTTGGCGGCGAGGATCGCGTCGGCGTCGGCGCGGATTCTCGCCGCGGCCGCCCGCAGGCAGGCGGCCTTTCGCTCGCCGGTCACATCGGCCAGATCGATCGCGGCGGCACGGGCCCGGACGGCGATGCCGCGGCAGTGGTCGTGGAGGGACGCGGCGGTCGAGTCTGCCGAGGATGAGGACGGCATGGCGGGGAGGTCGCTGGGGCGAGGGCGAAAAACCGGTATCTTACCCTTCGGGCGGGTTCTCTCCACGCCCAGTCTGCATGTGGACCGATCTCGAACCGACTGAGGAGTCGCAACGCCATGGCCGTCTCCAGCCTCGATCGTCGTTCCTTCCTCGCCGCCGGTGCCGGGCTGGTGGCCGCGACGGTCATTCCTCGGGGCGGCTTGGCGGCCGCGGCCGATGCCGAGCCGAACCTCGGGATCCAGATGTACTCGCTTCGCGGCTTCAAGGTGGCCGACGCCCTCGGGCACGTGAGGGATCTCGGCCTGAAGTTCATCGAGTTCTATCCGGGAATGTTTCCGGTGACGGATGACCAGGCGGTGATCGACGCCATGAAGAACAAGGTGGCCGATCTCGGCCTGACCATGTCGGCCTACGGCGTGAACCGGTTCACGAAGGACGCCGCGGCCAATCGCAGGATCTTCGCCTTCGCGAAGGCGGCCGGAATTCCAATCCTTGGCGCCGATCCCGACCCCGATTCGTTCCCCAGTCTGGACGAACTCGTGAAGGAATACGACATCCGGATCGCGATCCACAACCACGGCCCGACGCACCGCTACAACAAGGTGGTCGACGTTCTCGATGCCATCGAGAAGCACGACGCCAGGATCGGCGCCTGCGCCGACCTCGGCCACTTCCTGCGGAGCGGCGAGAAGCCGACCGAGGTGATCCGGCTGCTCGCGGGCCGGCTCTACGGCATCCACCTCAAGGACTTCGCCGAGATGCAGGACAGGACGAAGGGGGTGATCCTCGGCAAGGGGCACATCGACGTGCCGGCGGTGTTCGCCGCGCTCGAGCAGGCCAGGTTCCCGGCCGACGGCGCCCTCTCGATCGAGTATGAGGAGAACCCGAAGGATCCCATCGCCGAGATCCGCGAGTGCATCGCCGCCGCCCGCGCCGCGATGGCGGCAGTGTGAGGGCTACTGCGTCGCCGTGAAGAGGTCGAGCGCGGTGCGGACCAGGCCGACGGCGTGAACGCGGACGACCTGAATCCCCGCGGCGGCCAGTGAGCACGCCGCGCCGGTCGTGGCGGCGTCGCGGTCCGCCTCGGTGGCCGGCCGACCCAGCGAACGCTCCACTTCCTTGGCCAGAAAACCCTTCCGCGAGTGGCCCACGAGGATCGGCGTGCCGAGGTCGAGAAACCGGCCGGCGTGTCGCATGAGGTCGAGGTTGTGCTCGTGGGTCTTGCCGAACCCGATGCCGGGATCGAGGCAGAGGCGTTCGAGCGGAACGCCCGCGGCGATGAGAGCGTCCCGGCGGGCCGCGAGGTAGGCGTGAATCTCGGTGACGACGTCGCCATACCGCGGTTCGAGCTGCATCGTCCGAGGCGTGCCCTGCATGTGCATGACACAGACTCCGGCCCCGGTCGCCGTCGCGACCGCGAGCATTCGTGGGTCGCCCTCGAGCCCGGTCACATCGTTGATGATCTCGGCCCCGAGGTCGATCGCCCGCTCGGCCACACTGGCCTTCGAGGTGTCGATCGACACCGGCACGCCACTCTCGACGGCCAGCCGCCGCACGACCTCGGCCACCCGCCGTAGTTCCTCGGCCTCGTCGACGGGCTCCGAGAACGGCCGCGTGCTCTCGCCGCCCACGTCGAGGAGGTCGGCGCCGGCGGCGACGAGTTTCAGCCCATGTTCGACCGCCGCCTCGACGCCCGCGTGCCGACCGCCGTCGGAGAACGAGTCGGGCGTGGCGTTGACGATCCCCATCACGAGCGGCCGCCGCAACGAACCACCCGGATGCGCCAGCTCGAGGCTGCGGGTACGAAGTCGCCAGTGCCATGGCAGGCCGTCGATCGTCATGCCGTCATGCTACCCCAACCCCCAACGGGGAAGCGGCCCGTCGGGGTGGGAGATCGACGAGCGTCGGAGATTTCGCTCGCTGGGCGTGGAAGCGGCATCCAGCGTCGTGCGAAAGATCCCCGCGAGGAGACTCCCACCCCGCCGGGCCGCGGCGCGTGCGCGCACCGCGGCTCACCATGGTTCCTCCATCAGCCCCACGATCTGCTGGGCCATCTTCACGATCGCCTCCTGCTGCGTGCTGGCGACCGAGCGGCCGTACTCCGGAACGAGCGACGCCGCCTGGCCGACGTCGACCGTGGCGGCCGGCATCGGCACCTCGCCCGAGGCGATCACCGTGCCGCCCCGGTCGGCCCAGGTGACGAGGGCCTGATAGTTCATCTCCACGTTCCGCGACTGGTCGGTGGGACTCTCCACCACCATCCGCTTCGTGTCCGCCACGATTCGGGCCGTGAGCACGCTGTCGGCGCCGTCCTCGCTGCCGACGACCTTGAACGGAGTCCGCTTCTCGATCTCCTTGCAGAGCGCCTCGGTGAGCCGCTCACCGATGTCGACGGACGGGGTCGTCCGGAAACTGTCGCTCTGCACCATCGGCACGTAGATCGTGCGGACGTTGGGGGCGTAGAGGGTGTTGTTGCCGAAGCGGTAGCCGGCGCAGCCGGCGACGAGAAGCAGCGCGGGGGCGAGCAGGCCCAGCAGCCGGCGGGGGACACGGTTTCGCATGTCGGCATCCTTGCCGGGGGGCGTCAGAACCGTGGCGGGGCGGCCCCCGACTCATCCTGGCGGGCGATCTGGGTCTCGGCCTCGGCCATGGCGTCGAGTTCCGCCTCCTTGAGCGAGTCGGGATTGAGGACCCTGGTCAGGAGCGGGAAGGGATCGTCCGACACGTCGTTCTTGTCCTTGATGGCGAGGTATTTCTCGCGGGCCTGGCTGGCGAGCTGGGTCTTTGGGTAGTCGCGGGCGATCAGGGCGTAGTAGATCCGTGCGGACGTGTAGTGCTTGCCCTTGGCATAGAACTCGGCCCGTTGCCAGTGCCGCAGAGCCTGCTGGGCGGCGATCTCGCCGCGGGTCTTCATCAGCCGCTCCTCCTCGTCGCGACCAAGCTGGTCGGGGAACTGCACGAGCACCTGGTCGGCGAGAATCTCCGCCTCCTCGAGCACGCCCCCCTCGTAGCCCGGACCCTGGTAGGCGCGGAGCTTGGACTGCAGGCCGAGCAGGTGGGCCTGGAGGAGGAAGTCGCTGTCGGGATACTCGCTCCGCAGCAGCCCGTAGAAGTAGTCGGCGTCGAGCCACTGCCGGTCGAGGAAGTGGGCGTTGGCCTGGGCCATGATGCTATCGTCGGCGAGCGGACCCCGCGGATCATTGAGCCGCACGTGGTCGTAGGCTTTGAGGGCCCGGCCACGGGTGTCGAACAGGGGCCGGCTGCGGTCGAAGAGGTTCGGCACGATCACCGGCAGGTGTGTCTTCTGGTCGAGGGCGACCCAGTACTGCGCGATCACGAACTGCCGCTGGGCGATCCGGTCGAGGTACTTGGTGTTGGCGTACTTCTTGACGAGCTCGTCGTACTGATCCTCGGCCTTCGGATACTGGTCGGTGAAGAAGTAGCTCTCCGCGAGCTGCCACATGGCGTCCTCCTCGATCACCGAGTCGGGCCAGCGGTCGACCGCCACCTTGTACTTCGCGATCGCCTCCTGATACTTCCCCTCGCGAAAGAGGGCGTCGGCCTCGGCGAGCGCCTTGCGGGCGACGGGCTCGTTGGGGCCGCGACCGACCATCTTCTTCCACCGCTTCCTGATGTTGTCGCCCTTGAAGTAGTCCCAGCCGGGGTCCTCGGGCGTCCGATACTCCGACGAGATCACCTCTGAATCCGCGTCCTCGCCCAGCTCCTGCTCGATCGCATGCTCCTTGGCGTCGGCCGAGGCCTGCGCCGCCCATGGCCACTGCGGCTTCTGGAGCGATGCGCAGCCGGCGCAGGCCAGCATGAGGGCGAGGGCGGCGAGCCGCCCGACGCGATGCAAACGGATGGCGGGGCGATCGGTCACGAGTGTCGGGCCCTCCGGCCGCCACGGACGAGCGTGGCGGGCACGCGAAGCGGCCTGCCGAGCAGGTGGGCGAGGTAGGTTGTCATCAGGCCTCGGATCTCCCCGGTGACGGTCGTGGGCATGGGCTGGGGCTCGACGGGGCCCGAGGAGAGATCTCGCAGTGCGGCGAGGCCGGCGGCCGAAAGCGACACCACGCCTCGGCGGCCGCGGCGGCAGCGGTCGCAGACCGTGCCACCGTCGAGCATGGCGAAGGCGGTGCGGCCCGATGCAGGGAGGCTGCCGTGGCACTCGGCACAGTGGGTCAGGACGGGGCCATGGCCCGTGAGCCGCAGCAGGGCGAGTTCCAGCGCCACGAGAATGGTCGCCACGGGCGAGTCGTCGCCGCTCCAACCGGACAGTCGTCGCACCGTCGCATGTGCCACGTCGAAGAGCTCCGGCTGGGGATCGGCGTCGGCCGTCAGGGCGTCGAGCAGCTCGGCGACGTGCAAGCCGCCGAGCACGGCGGTCAGGCTCGTGCCCACGCGGAAGCGGCTTTCAAGGCTCGCCTCCGTGAGCAGATCGAGTCCACCCGACGATTTCCGAAGGACGAGTACCTGACTGGTCGAAAGCAGGTCAAGGCCGCCGTCGAAGCCGCTCTTCGGCCGCCACGCGCCCTTTGCCAGGGCCCGCAGTTTGCCGAACTCCCGGCAATAGATCCCCACCACCGAACTCGTTTCGCCGAACGGCGTCGCCCGGAGCACGATCGCCCGCGTCTTCTCAGCGGCCATCGTCGCCGTCCGGTGCCACCCGCTCCACCCGAACGAGGTCGATCCTGCGGCGCGTCGCCGCGAGCACCTCGAGCACGGCACCGTGCGACTCGATCCGCTCGCCCACCTCGGGAATGCGGCCGAACTGATGGAATACGAAGCCGCCGATCGTCTCGAAATCCTCCTCCTCCGGCAGCCGCAGGCCGAGGCGGTCGTTGACCGCGGCGATGCGGACGTGGGCGAGCGTCTCGCACACCCCCGGCGACGTCATGCGGATCCCGTCGGTGAAGGCCTCGTCGTGCTCGTCCGCGATCTCGCCGACGATCTCCTCGAGCGCGTCCTCCATGGTGACCACGCCGGACACGCCGCCGAACTCGTCGGTCACGATGGCCATGTGCGTGTTGCCGCGCTGGAACTCCTGGAGCATCTTCTGCACGCTCGTCGACTCCGGGACGAACCACGGCGGCCTGAGGAGGGAACGGAGGTCGGGGGTGGGTCGGCCCGAGGAGGAGCCCGCGAAGCCGTCGGCCAGGCGGGTGAGCACGTCCCGGGTGTGGAGGATGCCCACGACGTCGTCCGGCGAGCGATCCCAGACCGGCAGCCGGGTGTGGCCGCTCTCCGCCGCCCGGCGCACGGCGTCTTCCCAGGAGGCGGCGAGTGGGATCGAGGTCATCCGCGTGCGGGGCGTCATGATCGCGGCGACGCGGACCTCGTCGAGGGTCATCACGCCGCGGATCATGTCGCGGGCCGGACGCTCGAGCCGCCCCTCCCGGTGCGCTTCGTCGACCACCAGCCGCAGCTCGTCGCGGGGACGGTCCTCCGCCGCGCCTCCGCGGCGGCCGAACGCGAAAGCCAGGCCGCCCAGGAGTCGCACGACCGGCGAGATGAGCCGGACGATCGGTCGCCAGACGGTCCACGTGGCCACCACGATCCAGGGGCCGGCGAAGCGGACCAGCAGCATCGGCACCACGACGAGCACCGACCAGACGAGGGTGATCCAGCCCGCGACGGCCGAGATCTCGAGGGCCAGCGAACGGTCGCCGGCGGCCAGCATCTTCGGGAAGGCAAGCAGCGTGGCGGCCGCGGCGGCCACGACCACCACCGAGGCGGCGATGAACGCGATCGTCTCGCTGCCGGCGATGATCTCCGGGTATCGCTCGGGGCGGCCCCGCCGGTCGCAGAGTTCCTGGATGGTGGTTCGCTGCGCGCCGCGAACGGCGCGGGCCTGCACGGCTGCCAGGCAGGCCACGGCGAGCAACACCACCGCCGACTCGAGTCCGAGGGCCGATCCGGTCATGGCGTCCTCCGGGAAGGTCGGGAGCGCCGCGACGGCGGGCAGGGCAGGCCTGCCGCACCGAGCACCTCCCGTTCCCGGGCCCGCATCCGTCGCCGGTCGGCCGCCGCATGGTCGTCCTCCCCCGCGAGGTGGAGGAGGCCGTGCACCGCGTAATACGCCAGTTCGTGCCGGGCGTCCCAGCCGACGTCCGCCGCCATCCGTCTTGCCGTCTCGACGCTGAGGGCGATGTCGCCACGCAGCCCCGGGCAGCCCGGATCGGCGAGGTCGAACGTGATCACGTCGGTTGGGCCGGGCACACCCAGCCAGCGGGCGTGAAGGTCGGCGATGCCCGCGTCGTCGAGCAGCTGGACGGAGATTTCCGCCGGCGTTCGCCCGATCACGGCGACGGCCCGGCGGATCACCCCCTCGAGCCAGCGGACGTCCGCCGCCGGGACGAGCCGCCGTCCGGCGACGGCCACTTCGATGGTCCTGTCCCGCGTCGGCCTCGCGCGGGAGAGAGAGGCTTGGCGACCTCGGGGGGGCGGTGAACGCATGCTTCGGTGTCCGCGACGGTTCACGCGGTCCGCTGGTCGGGATACTTGACGCGGCCGTGGTAGACGGCGGTCAGGCTCTTCACCAGGCTCTGCTCCACCAGCCCCAGGTCCTCCAGCGTCAGGCCGCACTCCTCGAACTGCCCGTCGAGGAGCCGCTTCATCGCCAGATCGTGGACCAGGCTCGCGATTCTCGCCGGCGTGGGCTCGGTGAGCGTGCGGCTCGCGCTCTCGGCGGCGTCGGCGAGCATCATCACCGCCGATTCCCGGGTGCTCGGCTTCGGGCCCGGGTAGCGGTAGGTCTGCTCGTCGACCTCCTCGCCGTTGGGGTCGGCCTGCGAACGCTCCTCGGCCCGTCGGAAGAAGTACTCCACCAGCGTCGTGCCGTGGTGCTCGGCGATCAGGTCGATGATCGGCTTCGGCAGGTTGTACTGCCGGGCGAGTTCGACCCCCTCCTTCACGTGCGCGGTGATGATCAGCGTGCTCATCGCCGGCACGAGGGATTCGTGCCGGTTCTCGGTTCCCTGGTTCTCGACGAAGTAGGCCGGCTTGAGCATCTTGCCGACGTCGTGGAAGTAGGCTCCCACGCGGACGAGCAGGCCCCGGGCGCCGATCGCCTCGGCCGCCGCCTCGGCGAGGCTCGCCACGTTGATCGAATGGTTGTAGGTGCCCGGCGCACGGCGGACGAGTTCCTGCAGCAGCGGATGGGCCACGTCGCCGACCTCCAGCAGGCTCAGGTCGGTCAGCACGCCGAAGGTCCGCTCGATGAACGGGAGCAGCCCCGTCATCAGGAAGCCCGCCAGCACGGTCCACATGCCGGTGCGGCCGGCCTCGTAGAGCATGCTGGAATCGAGGTTCCGCTCGTCGAGCAGGCCGGTGCCGAACTGCGTGAGCGCCGCGACGAGCCCCGCCCAGAGCCCGACGTAGATCAGCTTGCTGCGGCTGCGGATGCGGCCCACCCAGAACACCATCGCCGCGGCGGCCGACGTGAGCGTGACATAGCGGCCGATACCCCAGCCGAGGCCCTCCGCCAAGACCAGCGCCACCTGCGCGGTGAGCAGCAGCGCGAGATCCTCGTCGTAGGCGATCGCCACGGTCATGGCGAAGATCAGCAGCGGCACGATCTCGGCCTGCCAGGCGTCGGCGGCGGCGAGCATGCAGAGCAGAACGGTGGTGACCGAGAGCCCGACGAGCGTGACCACATCGGTGAGGTCGTCGAGCAGGTGCCGGTGGTGCAGGTGGATGTAAAAGCCCGAGAGGGCGAACATCGCCGCGAACAGGCCGAGCATCGCCAGGGTGCGGGCGATCCGCTGGCGGGTGTCGCGCTGGCGGAGGTACTCCTCGTGCTCGCGGCGGAGCAGGTCGATGCCATCCGGCGTGAGGGGCTCGTTGGCTTCGGCGAGCACGTCGCCCTCCGAGTAGCGGAGGAACTGCGGCGGCGTCTTGGCGACCGCCTCCCGCTTCGCCCGATCGGTTCCCTCGCGGTCGATCTCGAGGGTGCCGGAGAGCCGCGGCTCGATCCAGGCGAAGAGCCGCTCGACGAACGGTCCCTCCCCGAGTTCCTCCTCGAGCCGGGTCTTCAGCCGGGCCTTCGCCTCGACGAGAATCACGTCGGAGACCTGCACCCGCGTCGTTTCGGCCGCGTTGCCGATGGGGTGAACGTCGATCTCGTTCTGGCTTCCCTCGTCGTAGGTGTGCTGGATCTTCTCGAGCACGCCGGAGTTGACGAGGTCCTGAAAGGCGAGGTCGATCGCCTTGTCGAAGAGGAGGAGTTTCTCCTTGGAGTCGATCTGGCCGCGGAACCGCTGGAACTCGCGGTCGGCCTCGGTCAGTTCCGGCGGCGAGGCACTCTCGCCCTGGTCCGGGGCCGTCGCCGTGTCACCCGAACTGTCCTGCGGTGGTTCCGGCCGCGTCGCGGCGTCGGCCTCGTCGGTGGCGGAGGGCGTGGGAGCGTCGGCGGCGTCGGACGTGTCGGGAGCGAACTCCAGCCAGGCTTCCCGGATCGCGGGTCCGAGCCGCTCCGCGGCGGCAATCTCGGCGGCGCGGTTCTTCAGGCCGTCTCGAACGCGGGCCACCGGAGCCCTGTCCTGGGCGTACACGACCCGCACCTTGGCCGCTGCGCGGACCTGGGCCGTGCGGGTCGCTTCCGGGTCGGGTCTCTCGAAGGCCACCCTCGAGACCACGCCCCGCGGCGGCACCCACTCGTGGCGGAATGGCAGCGGTTCCTCCCACCCGCGGAGCGCCACCAGCAGGACCAGTGCCGCGGCCAGGCAGATCCCCATCCTGGCGAGCACGGCGGGCTGGGCAACCCGCTCGGCGAGCGACGCGAGGAATCCGTGCGGAGCCTCCACGAAGCCGCCCCGGCGTATCCGACGATGGTGCTTGTTCTGGGAGGCAGCCATGGTTCAGCGGTCGTATGCCTCGACGATGCGCTGGACGAGACGGTGGCGGACGATGTCGGCTCCGGCGAGCCGCACCTGGCCGCAGCCCTGCACGCCGGCGAGCCGCTTCATCGCGTCGACGAGGCCACTGGTGCGGTCGGCGGGAAGGTCGATCTGCGTGGTGTCGCCGGAGATCACCATCTTCGACCCCATCCCGAGCCGGGTGAGGAACATCTTCATCTGCGAGACGGTCGTGTTCTGTGCCTCGTCGAGGATGATGAACGCGTTGTTGAGCGTGCGGCCCCGCATGTAGGCCAGCGGGATCATCTCCACGACGTCCTGCTCGGTGAGCCGCTTGAGATGGTCGTAGTCCATCATCTCGCGGAGCGCATCCATCAGCGGCCGCAGGTAGGGATTGATCTTGGCCTGCAGGTCGCCGGGGAGATACCCGAGGCTCTCGCCGGCCTCGACCGCCGGCCGGACGAGGACGATCTTGCGCACCTGCTCGGCCCGGAGCGCCGCCACCGCCATCGCCACCGCCAGGAAGGTCTTGCCGCTGCCGGCCGGCCCCGTGCAGAGCACGATGTCGTTGTCGCGAATCGCCTGCACGTAGGTGGCCTGTCCGGCCGATCGGGGCACGAGTTGCCGGCCGGGCTTGTGCACCTCGATGGGGTCGTGGCGGGCGGCCGGTTCCTCGCCCTTCGCCACCGCCAGCAGCCTCACGACCGCGTCGCTCTCCACGCTGCCGTGGTCGCGGGCGATCCGGTCGAGCTCCTCGAAGATCTCGGTGGCGCGGCGGACCGCCGACTCGTCCCCGTCGATGAGGATGGAATCGTCGCGTGCAGCCACTCCGACACCGAGCGCGTCGCGGATCCGACGGAGGTGCTGGTCTCTTGGCCCGAAAATGACTCCGAGCCTCTTGGAGTCGACGACCGCGATCGTGGAGCGGGGCATCGAAACCCGCGGCGGCTGGGAGGCCACCGACGGTCTCGGGGGAACGGGACCTCTCCCATCACTATACCCCAGCCCGCCCGCGAACCCGCCGGCCAGGGGAAACGCCGCGGATTTCCGGGGTCAGCCGAGTGCCCAGAGGAGCCAGGCGACAGGGCCGGCCAGGAGCAGGGAGTCGACCAGGTCGAGGCAGCCCCCCATGCCGCCGAGCACGGTTCCGGAGTCCTTCGCGCCCAGGTCCCGCTTCACGAGCGACTCCGAGAGATCGCCCACCATGCCAGCGGCCCCGACGAGCATGCCGAACATGGGCCAGCCCCCGAGCGGCTGCCGGTCGGGCGAACCGCCACAGCCATCGATGACGAACCATGCCATCGCCACCGACGCCACGAGGGACGCGAAGCATCCCTCCCACGTCTTTCCGGGACTCAGGCTCGGCGCCATCCGATGGCGGCCCACCGCCGACCCGACCGCGTAGGCGGCGATGTCTCCCGCCTTCACCACGGCGATCAGGCTCAGGATCGGCACGAGGCTGGCGGCGGTGCGTGGAGCCGATGCATCGACGAGTCGAAGTGCGACCATGAACGCGAATGGCAGGCCGATGCAGACCGCGGCCGCCACGCTCCCCGTGGCCCTGACCACCGCTCCGGTGCCGGCGGCGTAGCGTGCCACTCCGGTGGAGAACGCGAGCACCACCACCGCCATGCAGGCCACGGCCGCCGGCCCGACGAGGGCCAGCGGATCACCGGGCACGGGCAGTCGCAGGGCGAACGCCGGCGATGTCGCGATGGCCGCCGCACCGGCCGGCACGAGCAGCGGGGCGAGATCGATGCCGGCCGCGGCCGCGAGCCGCACCGCCTCGTGCCCCGCCCCGAGCGAGATCACGAGCACGACCGGCAGCAGCCAGACGGCCGGCGGGGCCCCGGCGAGCCCGGTCGCGTCGGCCCAGGCGAACGCCGCGAACGTCGTCAGGATCGCCGCGCCCGCGACGAGTCGGGATGCCAGCCGCCCGCGGCCGACCGACGACGGGGAGGTGGTGCCGTTCACGATGGTGAGAGCCCCCCGAACCGGCGATCACGCGAGGCGAACGCGGCCAACGCCTCGTCGAGGTGACGTTCCTCGAAGTCGGGCCAGGCCACCGGTGTGACCCAGATCTCCGCGTAGCTGATCTGCCAGAGGAGGAAGTTGCTGATCCGCATCTCGCCGGCGGTGCGGATGAGCAGGTCGGGATCGGGCATGCCGGCCGTGTCGAGCCGTGCCGCGAACGCATCCTCGTCGATGGCTTCCGGCGAGAGCAGGCCGGCGGCGGCGTCGCGGGCGAGGCTGCGGGCCGCGTCGGTGATCTCGCCCCGGGAGCCGTAGTTGATGGCGAGGCAGAGCCGCATGCCGTCGTTGGCGGCGCAGAGCTCGACGGTCCGGTCGAGGGCGGCGAGCGTCTCGGCCGGGATTCCCTCCCGGCGGCCGATGACCGAGAGCCGCACCCGCTGTCGCATCAGGAGCGACCGCTCTTCGATCACGTACTGCTCGAGGAGGTGCATCAGAAACGACAGTTCCGCCTCGGGCCGCCGCCAGTTCTCGCTCGACAGGCAGTAGAGCGTGAGCTGCCCGATCCCCCTCCGCACGCAGTGCTCGGTGATCCGCCGCACGCTGGCCACGCCGTTGCGGTGCCCCTCGATTCGCGGCAGGCCGCGCGCCTGAGCCCAGCGGCCGTTTCCGTCCATGATGATGGCGACGTGCCTCGGCAACCGGTCGCCGTCAGCCGCCGGGGCGGCCGCGGCGGGGTTCAGGCGTTCGCCGGCTGCTGGGGATGCCATGGGCGCCGCGTGGCCTCGGGGTCGCGGATGATGGTCTGGGCACGATCCGGGCCGACCGACACGATCGACACCGGCCGTCCGATCAGTTCGGCGATCCGATCGACGTAGCGACGGGCGTTGGCAGGAAGATCGCGTTCGCTCCGCACGGCGTCGAGCTCCTCCCGCCATCCGGGGAGCGTCTCGTACACCGGCACGGCCTTCTCGAGATCGCCGATCTGGCTGGGGAACTGCGTGGTGCGGCGGCCATCGATCTCATACGCCGAGCAGATCCTCAGTTCGTCGAGCCCGCCGAGCACGTCGAGCAGCATGACGGCGAGCTCGTCGACGCCCGAGAGCCGCGCCGAGTAGCGGGCCGCGACCGCGTCGAACCAGCCGCAGCGGCGGGGCCGCTTGGTGACCGTTCCATACTCGCGGCCCCGTTCGCGGATGTGGACCCCCGTCGCGTTGTCCTGCTCGGTGGGCATCGGTCCGCCGCCGACGCGGGTCGAATAGGCCTTGAGCACGCCGATCACGCGGTCGACCCAGCGGCCCGGCACTCCCGAGCCGCTCGCCACGCCGAGCCCAGAGGAGTTGGAGCTCGTGACGTAGGGAAAGGTGCCGTGATCGATGTCGAGCAGGGCGCCCTGCGCTCCCTCGAAGAGCAGCCGGCGTCCCGCCTCGACGGCGTCGAGCAGGTGGGCCGTCGTGTCGACCACGTAGGGCCGCAGCCGCTCTGCGTAGCCCGCGTAGCGGGAATGGATCTCGTCCGCATCGAGTGGTGCGGCGGAGTTGGTGGGCCACGAGGCGAACAGCCGGTTCTTGAACGACGCGACGTGCGCCACCTTGTCGCGGAAATCACCGCGGTAGAGGTCGCCGAGGCGGATCGCCAGCGACCGGCCGACCTTGTCGCGGTAGCAGGGCCCGATGCCACGGCCCGTCGTGCCGATCGCTCCGCCGTCAGACAGGCTGCCGTCGAGCAGCCGGTCCTCGACGACGTGCCACGGGAAGACCACGTGGGCCCGGTCGCTGATCCGCAGCCGGCCATGCATGCGGAGCCCGCGGGACTCCAGGCCGTCCATCTCCTCGATCACCTTGGCGGGATCGAGCACCACGCCCCCGGTGATCACGCAGTCGACACCCTCGCGGAGGATGCCGCTCGGGATGATGGAGAGCTTCCAGGTCTGTCCGCCGAAGACGACCGTGTGGCCCGCGTTGGCACCGCCCGCGTAGCGGACGACGATGTCGTGGTCCTCGGTGAGGATGTCGACGAGCTTGCCCTTGGCCTCGTCGCCCCACTGCAGACCAATCACGCAGGTGCCGGGCACGGGTGGGGAAGTCCTCGCAACGACGGGAATCGCGGAGGCTTCGACGGAAATCCTCCAGTGAGAGTCTAAAACCGCGGAAAAACCGGTCAAGCGTGGATTTCCGCCGTCCGCCCGTGGCATCATCGGTGCACCATGAAACGGCAAGCGGGCGACGTGCATCACGTGACGGCGGACGACGGCGGCCAGACGCTCTCCGCGTTTCTCCGCGCACGGCTGGCGGGTTTGAGCTGGTCGCAGGTGCAGAAGTTGGTGCGGTCGCGGCACGTGCTCGTGCACGGCAACGTCTGCACCGACGCGGCACGGCGGCTGAAGGAGGGGGAGGTCGTGAAGGTGCTGGAGGTGGCGGCCGCCCCGCTCCCCAGGGCCGACGACGTGCGAGTCGTCCACGTTGACGACGAGGTCGTCGTGGTCGACAAGCCGACGGGACTGACGAGCACGCGACATCACGAGGAGTTGTCGTGGCCCGCGCGGCGGCGGCAGGCCCAGCCGACGCTCGAGGAACTGGTGCCCGACGCGATCGGCCGGCACCTGCACCGGCGTTTCGGCCGCGTCGCCGGCCGTGCCGAGCCGAAGCGGCGTCGGGTGCCGCCGGTGCGGGCGGTCCACAGGATCGACCGCGAGACCAGCGGACTGGTGGTGTTCGCACGGACCGTTCCGGCCAGCCGCATCCTCGCCGAGCAGTTTCGGCTCCACACCACCCAGCGCCGCTACGTGGCCCTCGTCGTGGGCCGGGCGACGGCCCGCACCATTCGCACGCATCTCGTCCGTGACCGCGGCGACGGCCGCCGTGGCAGCGTGGATGGCGACGACGGCAAGGAGGCGATCACGCACGTGGCGACCCTCGAGCACTTCGGCGACGACTACACGCTCGTCGAGTGCCGCCTGGAGACGGGCCGCACCCACCAGATCCGCATCCACATGTCGGAGACCGGCCATCCGGTCTGCGGCGAACGGGTCTACGTCGGCGGCCGCCGCGACTCGGCCCCCGACGAGTCGGGCGCGGCGCGGGTCATGCTCCATGCCGCCGACCTCGGCTTCGTGCATCCGGTGACGGGCGCGGAGCTTCAGTTCACGAGCCCGCTGCCCGCGGACATGCGAAAGGTGATCGCCGACCTGCGGAAGAGGTTCGCCAGCTAGCGTCGGGCCGGCCGCACGTGGCTACGGCAGCGACACGATCTCTCCGCCGGCGATCGTCGCCGCGGCCTGCCAGGTCGCCGCATCGACCGCGTCGGCGACGAACCGCACCGAGCCGTCGGCCATGCCCACGTTGACGCCCCCCCGGTGGCGGCTGCGGGCGGCCCGCCAGCCGTAGCCGGCGTACATCCGCGACTTGTCGGGGGTGTTCATGAGGGCCGAGAGGCAGTCGAGTGACTCGGCGTTCGGCTGGCCTGAATGGTTGTAGAGGGTGGTGCGGAACTCGCCGTTGGCCCACGAGAATCCCCGGAGATCGGTGAAGTTGAAGTAGAAGGGGCGGGAGCAGGCGGCGTCGGTGAGCGGCGCGGTGAATGTGAAGCCGTAGCCCGTCGCCGGCTCGATTCCGTCCCGCGACATGGTGGCCTTCGGGCCGGCGCCGAGGATGCTCTCGGAGAAGGCGACGGTCGCGGAAAGACCATCGCGGATGTCGCGGGCCCGGGTCCGCGAGTTGACGCCGAACATGCCGCTCGTCTCGAAGGGCGAGCCGGGCTCCCGGCCGGCCTCGCGGCCGGTCCCCGTGCAGCCGGCGTAGTTGGTGGGGCCGAAGAGCTCGGCGACGGGCTGGGCCGCGTCGCTCGGGCAGAGAAACAGCGGGACGGTGACCCTCACGATCGGCTTGTTCTGCGGCGCGATGTCGCCGGCCGAGAGGCCG
>CAIKWU010000291.1 GCA_903831155.1 uncultured Planctomycetaceae bacterium
ATGCCCTCCGACCATGACCTTCTCACCGCCGCGCGGGCTGCGGGAGCCAACGCCCATTCTCCTTACTCCGGTTGGAAGGTGGGATCGGCGGCTCTCTTCGCCGAGACGGGCGGCACCGTCCACCAGGGGGCCAACGTCGAGAACGGCTCCTATGGCCTGACGATCTGCGGCGAGCGGTCGGCGATCTTCGCGGGCGTGGTGGCCGGAGGCCGCAGGCTCGTGCGGATCGCGCTGACCTGCACCGACTCGTCGGGATCGCTCGTCGCCAAGATCGCCCCCTGCGGCGCGTGCCTGCAGGTGATCGCCGAGTTCGGCACGGCCGACACCGCGATCGTGATCGACGGCCGCGGCACGTTCCGGCTGGCCGACTTCCTGCCGCTGCCGTTCGGCGCCGACACGCTCAAGGCGCACGACGCCGCTACGGGCTGACGTCGACGGCGACGAGCGTGCGGTCGTCCCGAAGATAGAGCCGGCCGTTCGCGAGCGCCGGCAGGGCCCGCAGGGGCCCGCCGCGGGGATCGTCGGCGAAGGGGCGGGCCCGCGCGAGCACGGCGAGCCGGGCGGCATCGGGCCGCACGAGCAGGAGTTCACCGTCGGTCTTCACGACGAGCAGCTTGCCGTCCGCCGCAAGGAGCGTGCCGTAGCCGAATCCCTCCTCGCGCCAGTGCACGGTCCCCGTCGCCGGATCGAGGCAGACGAAGCTCGCCGGCGGGACGTCGTCGCGGCCGTCGATCGCGTAGAGCCTCCCGCCCACGGCCACCGGCGTGGCGTACTGCGAGGCGAGCGACTCCGTCCCCTGCCAGAGCGGCGTGACGGTGGTGGTGTCGAACGTGCCGCAGACACTGCCGATGCCATACGCCGCCGTGACCAGAAACCGCCCCTCGCCGAGCAGCACGGGCGACGCGGCGTTCACCGTCGGCCCCCGCTGGCCGAAAGGAAACAGCCAGCGGACGCCTCCGGTGGCCGGATCGAGCAGCAGGCACGAGAGCCGCGTCACGGTCAGCACATTCTCGACGCCGCCTGCGGTCGCCACCACCGGCGCCGAGTAGCTCGCCCCCTCCCGGGTCGCCGTCCAGAGCGTCTCGCCCGTCGCGAGATCGAAGGCCACGATCCCCGCATCACCCTTCCGGCCGCCCACGTTCACGATCACGCGGCCGCCCACCACCAACGGCGTCGAGCCCGCGCCGAAGTAGCCCTCCTGAGCGTCGAACTCTCGGTGCGTGGCCCGCTGCCAGAGCCGCCGCCCCGTCGCCGCGTCGACGCAGGCGAGCATGCCCTGGGCGCCGAACACGATCACCTTTCCGTCGTGGACGACCGGCGCACAGAGGGGCCCGTCGCTGCCGCCGACCTGCGGCACGAACGAGGTGGCGTGGCCGTCGCTCCAGACCGTCTCGCCGGTGGCCACGTCGATCGCCTCGAGCACTTCGCGGTCACCGAGCCGATGAAAGAGGAAGCCGCGGTCGCCCACAACGGCCAGCCCCGCCACCCCGGCTCCGACGCCCCGCTTCCAAACCCGCCGCGGCCCGGAGGCGGGCCACGCTTCGGCGAGCCGCTCATCGGCGGCGGCCGCGCCGTTCCGCAGGGGCCCGAGAATCTGAGGCCAGTCGCCGGCGAAGGCGACCGCCGCAATCGTGAGCCAGAGGAGTGCCGCGAGTCGGATCACTGCGGCCGGTTCCGCTGGCGGAAGTACTTGAGCCCCGGCACGAAGAAACAGGCTCCGCTCACCAGCCCGAAGAGCACGTGCTGCCAGTCGGGAACGAGGCACATGATCAGCGCCGTGGAGAAGAGCGCCGCCGCCTGAACGTAGAAGGCGCCCGAGAGGATGCCCGCCTTCACGAAGAACACGAGCCCGGCGAAGAGCGCGAGCACAGGCGAGAGCGTGAGCACGGGCAGGCCGAGCAGTTGCTCGATCGCGAACAGGAACGAGCTGGCGATCATGCTGCCGCCCCAGACGTGGGCGATCTGCCGCTCGACCGACGTGACCGGGCCATTGCGGTGCCGGAGCGCCCAGAAGATCGGGGCCCAGAGCGCGAGCCCGCCGCCCCAGAGCACGAGATACGGCCAGCGGCTCGACACCCCCTGCCAGGCGAGCACGTCGGTGATGCAGCAGAGGGCGAAGACCACCACCGAGTGCCACATCCAGAGGAGGCCCCAGTTCTCGAGCACGACGGCGTGGTGGGTCTCGCGAAAGAGCCGACCCACGACATCGGCCAGGCCGCCGCGGCGGGCCGCGATCGGCTCACCCGCCAGAGCGGCCCGGAGATCGGCGGCGAGGGCGGCGGCCGAGGCGTAGCGAAGGTCCTGTGGCTTCTGCAGGCTCTTGAGCGCGATCATCTCGAGGTCGCGGTCGGCCGCCGGGGTCACCGACCGCGGTGCCGGAGGATCGGCCTCGAGCACCGCCAGGAGCGTGTCCATCGGCGTGGCGGCCTGGAACGGCGGCCGCCCACAGATTGTCTGATACAGGATCGCCCCCAGGCTCCAGACGTCGCTCGTGGGACCGACGTCGCCGCGGCTGCCGGCGGCCTGCTCGGGAGACATGTAGCAGGGTGTGCCGAGGATCGCGCCGGTGTGCGTGACGGAGTCGGAGTCCTCCAGCCGCTTGGCGAGACCGAAGTCGGAGACGAGCGGTTCCCCCGAGGCATCGATGAGGATGTTGGAGGGCTTCACGTCGCGGTGCAGCACCCCGCGATCGTGGGCGGCCTGGATGGCGTCGGCCACCTTCGCGATCAGGGCTGCAGCGTCGCGCGGAGGAAGAGGACCCTGGGACAGCCGCTTGGCGAGCGTGGTGCCCTCGATCAGCCGCATGCTGTAGAAGGGCAGCCCGTCGTGCTCGCCGACCTCGAAGATCGGCACGATGCCGGGGTGGTCGAGGCGGGCCGCCGCCTCGGCCTCGCTGCGAAAGCGGACGAGGTCGGCGGGGCTGGCGAGATCCCGGCGGAGGAGCATCTTCAGTGCGACGGCGCGGCCGAGGCTCCGCTGCACGGCGCGGTAGACGATGCCCATGCCACCGCGGCCGAGCTCCTCGACGAGCTCGTAATCACCGAACGACGCCGGCAGCGACGTGCCGCCCGGCACGAACCCGCCCGGACGGGCGGCCGTCGCAGCGGCTTTGCCCGGGAACGTCGCACGCGGATCGCTGGCGCCGCCGGCGGCCGCCGGCATCAGGATCGTCGATTCGTCGGCGACGAAGTCGGCCATCGACATCGTCGCAAACAGCTCCCGCAACTGGCCCGCGAGGTCAGGGTGGGCGGCGACCATCGCGTCGAGCCGTCGTCGGGCTTCCGGGCCGCCGCACTCGGAAAGCTCCTCCACGAGGAGCGCGAGAACCTCCTCCCGGTCGGGAGCCAGAACGGTGTCGACGGCACGCTGACGGGTCGGCATGGGCGGAGGCAAAAAGGACGGCGGACGGGAATCCCCGAAAAATGATAGGCGCACGTGCCGACGCGGGAGGGCTCAGTCCTCCGGGGCTCCGCCATCGAGCAGGCTGCGAAGCCTCCGCATGGCCCGCAGGTAGCGCATTCCCGCCGCCGGCTTCGTCAGGCCGAGCACTTCGGCCGCCTCGGCCGTCGAGAGGTGCTCGAAGTGCCGCAGGAGCACGATCTGGCGATCGCCCTCGTCGAGCAGCTCCACGGCGGCGGCGAATCGCCGCTCGAGCTCGTGCCATGTCGCCGCGGCGGCCGGCGTCAGCTCGCGGTCGGCGATGGCGACGAGGCCGTCGGGCGAGGAGCCCTCCCCATCATGCGTGGTGAGCGGAACCTCCCTGTCGAGGCTGCGGCTCGCCGCCACCCGATGCCGGCGATGGGCGTCGATGAGCCGGTCGCGGGCCATGTGCCGGAGCCAGAGCCGGAAAGGCATGGTCGGATTGGCGAGGTAGTCACCGAGCCGTCGGTTCGCCTCGATCATCACGTCCTGGACGATGTCGCTGGCATCGACCCGCCGTTCGATGACACGATCCATGCGATGGTCGATCATTCGGCGGATCGCCGTGCGATGCCGGTCGAGCAGCCGGTTGACCGCATCGAGGTCGCCGTCGCGGGCGCGGTCGAGCAGCACGAGCGTGAGGGGCGGCGGCGAGTCGGCCTCCGCCACGCGTTCGTCGTGGCCATCGGACCCGGTGATGGGGCGTTCGCTCGGCACCCCATCATCCTACCAACGTGTCGGCCGGACCGGTGGTGACGGTCCTAGCGGCTGCGGGGGCTTTTTCAGCACGGAATCACCCAATTTCAGGCCGGCCGATTTTTTGCCCGGCGCGTTTTCGTGATCCATAATCGCGAGCGGTCAAAGGATCGACCGCCGGCCGCCGCGACCTTCCGCGGCCCATGCGAACGGATGCCCACGTGCCAGTCGCCCGCCCCCTGCCGCCGCTCGGTCTCCGCCGGCTCGTGCGTGCCGGCGTGGCGGCTGTGGCGATGGCGGCCTGGGGCCTCGGGTCGTGGACGACCGCCGCCGACGCGATCCCCGTCGCGCCCGAACCGGCCGACCCGACGATCGTCGCCGCCCTGCCCCACGAGGATCTCGCGGCGCGGGCCACGGCCCTCGTGCATCAGGGCCGCTGGTCCGATGTGGTGGGCATCTGCGAGACGGCCGCCCGCAAGGGAACGCTCGCCCCGTCGCTTCGCCACCAGTACGACCTCGCGAAGCTCCACTGCGACGTCGCCCGCCGCCACGCCGAGCCCGCCTTCCGGACCCAGCTCGGCTCGCTCCCCGAGATCGATGCCCGGCGGGTCTACTCCGAGGTGCTCTCGCGGATCGAGTCACACCACGTCGACGTGCCCGACTACCGGAAACTGCTGGACCGCGGCCTGCGGGCGATCGACGTCGCCCTCGACGAGCCGGCCTTCGCCAACGCCTATGCCGGCCAGGCCTCGGCGGAACGTCGGGCCCTGTTTCGCGAGCAGGTCTCGCGGATCGCCGCTTCCCGCGACATCACCTCACGCGGCGACGCCGAAGCCATGGCGGCGTGGGTCGCCCGGGCCGCGCACTCGATCCTCGGCATTCCGCCCGCGGTGGTCCTGATGGAGATGTCCGCCGCCGCCGTGGGGGGCCTCGACGAGTACTCGGCCTTCCTCACCAACGGGCAGCTCGACGACCTCTACGCCCAGATCGAAGGCAACTTCGTGGGTCTCGGCGTGGAACTGAAGAGCGCCGTCGACGGGCTGCTGGTCGTGCACGTGATCCCCGGAAGCCCTGCCGAGCGGGCCGGGATCAGGGCGGGCGACCACCTCGTGGGCGTCGGAGGCCGGTCGATCGGTGGCATGAGCGTCGACGAGGCGGCCCACCTGCTGCAGGGACCGGAAGGGTCGCTCGTAACGCTCGCCATTCTCCGAGCGCCGGCTCCGGCCAGGGCCGTGACGGTCCGCCGCGAGCATGTCGAGGTGCCGAGCGTCGAGCAGGTGCGGATGATCGACTCCGCGGCCGGGATCGCCGGCCTGAAGCTGTCGTCCTTCCAGAAGACGACGGCGACGGACCTCGAGGCGGCCCTGAGGCAACTCGACGCCGCCGGCATGCGGGCGCTGGTCATCGACCTGCGTGGCAACCCGGGCGGCCTGCTCTCGGCGGCGGTCGACGTGGCCGACCTGTTCCTCGATCGCGGGCTCGTGGTGGCAACGCGGGGCCGCAGCCCGGACGAGGACTTCAACTACTCCGCCGGGCGGCCTGGCACGTGGCGGATGCCGCTGGTGGTGCTGATCGACGGCGACTCGGCGAGTTCCAGCGAGATCTTCGCCGGCGCGATCCGCGACCACGCCCGGGGCACGATCGTGGGATCGCGGAGCTACGGCAAGGGCTCGATCCAGGGGATCTTCCCGCTGGAGTCGGCCGGCGTCGGGATGCGGCTGACGACGGCGAAGTTCTTCTCGCCGCGGGGCCTGCCCTACAGCGGCCAGGGGGTCGAGCCGGACGTGCAGGTTCATGCCGTGGCGAAGCCCGTGGAAGGGATGGTGGCCCCCGCCTCGCCCGACGCGGCCCTGACCGCGGCCACCGATGCAGCCCGCCGGCTCGTGGTCCGGCCGGCCTCCCGGCCCACCAGCCGGACGACGGCGGCACGCTGACGTCGCCCGAGGTGCGAGGGCGGCTTGAATCGGCCGTGCCGGGCCGATAATCTGCCCGCTGGCTCGTAACGTGGTCCCTCGCTGATTTCTTCTGGCTGCGAGGGGCCGATCCTGATCCTGTGGTCATGTGTGTGAGCGGACACGCGTGATCCCGATCGTCTATTGTGTGCCGGCGTCGCCAGACCCGCAGCCGGACTCCGCACTCGTCAACCACCCTCCCTCAACCAAGGACTCGCCATGACCACCGCCCGCTCGAGCGCCATCGCCGCGATCAACAACTACAAGCCCTCCGGTCAGGCCTGGAACTTCCGTGAGACGCCGACCAGCGAGATCTTCGGCTCCAACGTGTTCAGCGACGCCGTGATGAAGGATCGGCTGCCGAAGAGCGTCTACAAGGCGCTGCAGGCCACGATCAAGCAGGGCAAGCCGATCGATCCGGGCATCGCCGACGCGGTCGCGCTCGCCATGAAGGATTGGGCGATCGAGAAGGGTGCCACCCACTACGCCCACGTCTTCTATCCGCTCACCGGCCTGACCGCCGAGAAGCACGACAGCTTCCTCACGCCGACCGGCGACGGCGACGCGATCGCCGAGTTCTCCGGCAAGGAGCTGATCCAGGGCGAGCCCGACGCCTCGAGCTTCCCCTCCGGCGGACTCCGCGCCACGTTCGAGGCCCGCGGCTACACCGCGTGGGATCCGACGAGCCCGGCCTACATCCTCGACAACCCCAACGGCACCACGCTCTGCATCCCCACCGCCTTCTGCTCGTGGACGGGCGAGGCCCTCGACAAGAAGACCCCGCTGCTCCGCTCGATGCAGGCGGTCGACAAGCAGGCCCGCCGCGTGCTGGCCCTGTTCGGCCACAAGGACGTCGGCCAGGTCACTGCCTCGGCCGGCCCCGAGCAGGAGTACTTCCTGATCGACCGCAACTTCTTCTTCGCCCGCCCCGACCTCACGATGACCGGTCGCACGCTCTTCGGCGCCAAGCCCCCGAAGGGCCAGGAGTTCGAGGACCAGTACTTCGGCGCGATCCCCGAGCGGGTGCTCGCCTGCATGATG
>CAIKWU010000292.1 GCA_903831155.1 uncultured Planctomycetaceae bacterium
ACTCCAGGTCGATCCGAAGGGCCTCGATCTCACCACGCTGATCATCACGTACACGACCGGCACGGTGAACATCTCGGGCACGACGGCCGGTCCGTTCGTCTACGCCTCCGGCACCACCACGAACGCCATTTCGCCGACGACCGGCATTCCCAAGACGTTCCCGGCGGTCACGGTGGTCACCGGCCTTCCGCCCACCACATTCGCCGCCCGCCTCGGCATGACGATCGGCTCCCCGCTCGGACCGTCGCTCGCCACGACCGGTGACGTCGGCAACATCGCCTCCACCTCCGGCTTCTGGAATCAGCCCTGGGCCTTCCCGCTCAGCACGGTGGCCTCGGGCAGCACCGCGGTGATGACGATCAACAACTTCAAGACGATCGGCCAGAACTCCAACGGCAATGCCAACGTTCTCGGCTACGGCCTGGGATTTTCCACGTTCCAGTACTCGGCCAGCGGCATCGTCGGCAACCAGGTGGGGGCCGTGATCCCGGTGACGTCGGTGCCGGAGCCCTCGAGCATCGCCGGCGCGGCGGTGGCCCTGCTCACTGGTGGCATCGTGCAGCACCGGCGGCGGAAGTCCCGTGCCGTGAAGAGCCGCGGCTGATCGGCATCGCCCTCGTCTGACTTGCCCGACGGGTTCACCCGGCGGCCAGCCGAATGGAACGTAGAATGGGGTGTCGGGTCAGGTGACCCGACGCCCCATTCTGCTTTTCGGATCGAACCGCGACCCAGGTGACCGCATGAAGCCCCGTGAAGTGCTCGCGATGTGCCGCGAGAAGGAAGTCAAGGCGGTCGATCTCCGGTTCACCGACTTTCTCGGGGCCTGGCAGCACTTCACGATCCCCGTTGCCAAACTGGAGGAAGACACCTTCTCCGACGGCCTCGGCTTCGACGGCTCGAGTATCCGCGGCTGGCAGGCGATCAACGAGAGCGACATGCTCCTCGTGCCCGAGCCGAACACCGCCTTCGTCGACCCGTTCGCCTCGATCCCCACGCTCGTGATGATCTGCATGGTCCAGGATCCGATCACGCGCGAGGACTATTCCCGCGACCCGCGGAACATCGCCCGCAAGGCGGCCAACTACCTGAAGAGCACCGGCATCGCCGACACCTGCTTCATCGGCCCCGAGGCCGAGTTCTTCGTGTTCGACGACGTCCGCTTCGACCAGAATGCGCACGAGGGCTACTTTCACCTCGACAGCATCGAGGCCGAGTGGAACCGCGGCCGGGCGGAAGGCCCGAATCTCGGCTACAAGCTCCGGCACAAGGAGGGCTACTTTCCCTGCCCCCCTTCCGACCAGCTGATGGACCTCCGCACCGAGATGATGCAGACCATGATCCAGTGCGGGATCGACGTGGAGGCACAGCATCACGAGGTGGCCACGGCCGGCCAGTGCGAAATCGACATGCGGTTCCAGGAACTGGTCCGCATGGCCGACCAGATGTGCCTCTACAAGTACATCGTGCGAAACGTGTCCCGACGGCACGGCCGCACCGCCACCTTCATGCCCAAGCCGCTTTACGGCGACAATGGCTCCGGCATGCACACCCACCTCTCGCTCTGGAAGGCGGGCCAGCCCCTGTTCGCCGGCACGGGCTACGCCGGCCTGTCGGACATGGCTCTCCACGCGATCGGCGGCATCCTCCGCCACGCGCCGGCGCTGCTCGCGATCTCGAACCCCACGACCAACAGCTACAAGCGGCTCGTCCCCGGGTACGAGGCCCCGGTCAACCTCGCCTATTCCCAGCGGAACCGCTCCGCAAGCTGCCGGATCCCGATGTATTCGGCGAACCCGAAGACCAAGCGGATCGAGTTCCGCTGCCCGGACCCAACCTGCAATCCCTACCTCGCCTTCGCGGCGATCCTGATGGCCGCGATCGACGGCATCCAGAACAAGACGCACCCCGGCGAGCCGCTCGATCGCGACATCTACGACATGCCGCCGGAGGAACTGAAGAACGTTCCCAAGGCACCGGCCTCGCTCGACGAGGCCTGCGATGCGCTCGAAAGGGACTGCGATTTCCTCCTCCGCGGCGACGTGTTCACCGACGACGTGATCGCCACCTGGCTGAAGTGGAAGCGGGAGAAGGAGATCGATCCGATGCGACTGCGGCCGCATCCGTACGAGTTCTGTCTGTATTTTGACGCCTGACGAGCCAAGCCCAGGCGGGCGGGGTGCGCGCGCCGGCGAGGGGCTGCCCGTGCCCCGGGAGCCGGCGTATGCCGACAAGCGCAGCCAGGATGGCGAAGCGCCGGCGGCATCCGAGTGAGCCGAGGCCACGAAGGCCGAGGCGAACGTCCGGCGACGGGGCATGGGCAATCCCGAGCCCCACGAAGGTCCGGCGACGGGGCATGGCAGCCCCGAGCCGCAGTACGGCCCCGCAGGCTCCATGCCCGCAGCTACGACGGCCACGGCGCCTGGTCTCAACACCAACCGCTCGCCGGAGACGACACCGGCTTCCGGCTGGTCAGCCTCGCGACGACAGCACCTTCACGCCGCTCGTGAGCATCAGCGGCACCGGCTCGCGGGCGAACTCGAGTTCCACGAGGCCGGCCGCGAAGCCCTCCCGCGGCGCCGGCAGCGGCACCCGCCACTCGGGGCCCGCCGCCGCCACGGGCTCCGCCGACCAGCGGGCTCCGCGGAAGTCTCGGGTGCCTGCCGAGGCGGTCCAGAGCACCACCCGCTCCGGCTTCGCGTCGCACCGGACCACGCACTCGGCGCCGCCGCGGCCGTCGTTGGCGAACGACCACTCGACCGGCGGCAGGGGCTCGATGCCGGCCACGTGCCGGCCGACCGCCGCCACGAGTGCCGCCACCCGCGGCAGCGGCAGCCCGTGCCCCGCGTTTGGCGCATACGACACCCACCGCGGGCCGGGCAGGTGGTCGTAGTAGAGGTTGCAGGCCTCCAGGGGCCAGTAGGGGTCGTTGGTGCCCAGCGCGATCACCTTCGGCATGGTGTAGCGCTCGCGGTAGGAGAAGGGATCGACGATCTGCACGAGCTCCCGGCCCCGTGGCGTGGCGAGAAGCTTCTCGATCCCCCGCGATGTGTAGTCGCCGAGCTGCTCGGACATCCGGCCGAAGCTCGCTACCTGGAGTCTCACGTGGTCGCCGAGCGAGAGCATGTCGATCACCATCGGCACGATGCCCTTCACCCGCTCGTCCACCGCGGCTGAGAGCCAGGTCGTCCAGCCCCGCTTGCTCGCCCCCGTGACCACGAACTCGTCGATCTCGCAGCTCCAGTGCTCGGCCGCCTGGGCCGAGGCGGCGTTCATCGCCTCCACGGCCGCCTTCACCATCGGCAGCAGCAGCGGCCAGGATGGGTCGCCGGTCTTCGTGTATTCGACGAACGTGTGGGCGATGAGCCCGTCCTCCCGCAGGTCGCCGAACATTGGCTGGAACGGCACCTGCCTCACCACGGCCGTGGGCAGGCCCGAGGCGTTGGCCACGGCCGCCAGGATCTGCATCGAGTCGCCCGGCTCCGCGACGGCCTGCTGCGGCACCTTCCCGCGGCCGCCGCCGTCGATCCAGAGGATCATCCGCCCGGTGTCGCGGGCGTCGGCCGGCATGAACATGGACAGTTCGTGCTGCCAGGGCACTCCCTTCCAGGTCTGGCTCGTGAGCCGGCAGGTCCGCCAGCGGCCGCCGATCGCCTCGCCGCTACCGAGCACCTCGACCGCCGTGGAGGGATCGCGGGCGGCCACGTAGTCGGCGAGCGTGTCGGCCGGCACCACCGTCGCCAGGTCGGCGGCGACGCCGGCCTGCATCGCGGCCGCCAGGGCGGCGCCTCCTACCACGAACTCCCGCCGCGACACGCATCCATCGTTCATGGTCGGCTCCTCTGCCTTCGGGCCCCCGATTCTACCGCATGGCCGGCGCGGCTCCACGATCCGCCGGAGCGCACGGGACTCGAGATCGAGCCGGTCGACGACCCCATGCAGATGGACGGGCCGCGATGCACGCCGGGATGGTGGCGATCACCACGATCCCACACCCGCCCGCATGACCGCCGGCATGCGGGTGGATCAACCGGAAAGAACGGCCGCGCTACAATGGCCGCATGCCCCGCGTCGTCACGCTGACCACCGACTTCGGCACCGGCTCCGGCTACGTCGCCGAGATGAAGGGGCGGCTGCTCCACGCCCGGGCTCCGTTCACGCTCGTCGACATCGCCCACGACGTCCCCGCCCACAACATCCGCGCCGCCGCCTGGCTGGTCGGCCAGGCATGCCCGGCGTTTCCGCCCGGCTCGCTCCACGTCGTGGTCGTCGATCCCGGCGTGGGCACCACGCGGAGGCTCGTCTGGGCTCGCGTCGGTGACCAGGAGTTTCTCTGCCCCGACAACGGCGTGCTTTCCCGCATGCTCGCGAGCGTGCCTGCCCCCGTCGCACGCACGCTCCACGTGGCTCCGGCCGCCTCAGCCACCTTCCACGGTCGCGACGTGCTCGCGCCGGCGGCCGTCGCACTGCTCGAGGGCGCGGACCCCGAGTCGCTCGGGCCGCCCGCGGGGCCGCTCGTGCGCCTGGCCTGGCCCGTCGCCCGTGAGACCACCACGGGGATCCACGGCGAGGTGGTCCACGTCGACGCCTTCGGCAACCTCGTGACCAACCTGCCCGCCACCCTCTGGCCGCAGCTCGCCGCGGCGGGCCGGCTCCGCGTGGGCGACCACGACGTGGCCACGGTCGTGCGCACCTACGGCGACGCCCCCCGCGGCACCCTCGTGGCCCTCGTCGGCTCCCAGGACGCGATCGAGGCGGCGGTTGTCGA
>CAIKWU010000293.1 GCA_903831155.1 uncultured Planctomycetaceae bacterium
CCTCGAAGTGGTACGCCACGCGGATGAGGAGCCGCATCCAGGAGACCAAGGAGATGGAGGGCGAGGCCCTCTCCGTGATCCACGAGGCGATGTCGATGATGCGGGTGATCGTGGCCTTCTGCCGGCAGAAGCTCGAGCACAAGCGCTACATCGACGCCGCCCAGCGGGCGATGGACGCCCGCGTCGCCGTGACGCTCCGGCAGACGCTCTTCTCGCTGGTGATCCACATGTCGACCGGCATCGGCCGGGCCTCCGCGTGGACGGTGGGCGGCCTGCTCGCGCTCGCCGGCAAGCTCACCGTCGGCGATCTCACGATCGTGCTCAGCTACATCGACAAGGTCTACGATCCGCTGGAGACGATCGCCTACACCTACAGCGGCTGGCAGGATCAGTTCGCGAGCCTGCGGGCGTCGTTCGGCCTGCTCGACACCGTGCCCGACATCGGCGAGCCGGCCGATCCGCAGCAGGTCGATCCCTGCCGGGGTCGCGTCGAGTTTCGGAACGTCGACTTCGCCTACGAGGGCCGGGTGGACACGCTCAGGAATGTGTCGTTCACGGCCGAGCCCGGGCAGGTGACGGCGATCGTGGGGCCGACGGGCGCCGGCAAGACCACGCTCATCAGCCTGATCCCCAGGTTTTACGAGGCGGCCGGCGGCGGCGTGTTCGTGGATGGCGTGAACGTAAAGGATCTTGGCCTCGATGACTTGCGGCGGCACATCAGTGTGGTGCTGCAGGAGCCGCTGCTCTTCTCGATGAGCATCCGCGAGAACCTCCGCTACGGCCGGCTCGACGCCACCGAGGAGGAGATCGTGGAGGCCGCCCGCGCCGCCAACGCCCACGACTTCATCTCCCGGCTGCCCGACGGCTACGACACGATGCTCGGCGAGCGGGGCTCGCGGCTCTCCGGGGGCGAACGTCAGCGGATCTGCGTGGCCCGGGCCTTCCTCAAGGACGCGCCGATCCTGATCCTCGACGAGCCCACCTCGTCGATCGACTCCAAGACCGAGTCGGTGATCCTCGACTCGCTTGACCTGCTGATGGAGGGGCGGACCACCTTCATGATCGCCCACCGGCTCTCCACGATCCGCCGTGCCGACTGGATCCTGGTGGTCGACCAGGGCCGCGTGGTGGAGCAGGGGAAGCACGACGACCTCCTCGCCGCCGCGGGCCTCTACCGCCAGCTGCACGACCTGCAGACGAAGCTCGCCGAGCGGAAGGCGGCCTCGCGGGCGATCTGGAGCTCCACGTGACGGCCGGCGGCCCGTCCGCGATCCCCACTCGGGATCCCGCAGCGCCCGGGCGAGTATGCTTCCCGTCATGTCGCCCATGCAGTCATCGTTGCGGGTGCTGGTGATCGAGGACGATTCCGCATCACGGTCGGCCATCGCGAAGTCGCTCCGTGAGATGCGGCACACGGTGTTCGAGGTGGCCGATGGCATCACCGGCCTGGAGATCGCCCAAACTGAGTCGCTGGATGCCGTCGTACTCGACCTGATGCTGCCGCGCATGGATGGCGTCCGGCTGCTGACGGAACTTCGCCGCACGAGTCGCGTGCCCGTGATCATCGTCTCGGGCCGCAGGACGGAGGACGACCGCGTGGAGGCGCTCGACCTCGGCGCCGACGACTACCTCACCAAGCCGTTCACCGTCCGCGAACTGCTCGCACGGCTGCGGGCCGTCGTGCGACGCACCGAGACCGACACGGCCACGGTGATCACGCTTGGCGACATCGTGATCGACTTCAGTGCGAAAACGGTGTGTCGGAACGGGGCCCGCATCCCGCTTACGGCCACGGAGTTCGAGATGCTGGTCGCCCTGGCCCGGCATCGCGGCGAGGTCGTGCCCCGC
>CAIKWU010000294.1 GCA_903831155.1 uncultured Planctomycetaceae bacterium
ACTCGCCACTGCGGCCGGCATCGACTGCCGCGAGGTCACGCTCGTGCGTCACGATCTCTACTCCGCCGACGAATGCTTCCTCACCGGCACGGCGGCCGAGGTGATTCCGGTCGTCGAGATCGACGGCCGCAAGGTGGGGGCGGGCGTGCCCGGGGCGGTCACGAAGCGGCTCACCACCGACTTCCACGCGCTGGTGCGGCAGTAGTCGTCGGCCGTCAGGCCGGCTAACGGGCGGTTGGTTCGGCCTCACAGCAGGCTCGGGCACTATTCCCGCCGGGCGGGGATTCGTACTGCTTACCGGCGTTGTCGATTGACGGTCCGCCACAGCGTGTGACTCGGCGACGAGACCCCGGGCCAGTTGTGCCAGGGTTGTCCCGGCACTAAAGCCAGCTCGGCGAGTCTGTCAAAAACTCAAGCGGCGAAGGAGTCATGATGCCGTTTTCATCCGGCCGTGAGGACTCCGCGATAAGCCCGGACCGATCCACTCGCTGGCCCTTTGCGGTCGGAGAGCCTAACGAACGTTTGCGACGCGACCGCCTACACGACGGCCTCCGGCGTGTTCATGCTCGATTTCTGACCTTAGCGACACCGAAGCGGTCGACGAGTGCGTCGCGTTGAAGGCCAGGCAGTTGCCCTGAGTTCTAACGATCGCGATCGTGGAGCCTGCCGAGCATCGCCATTTAGCCACAAGCATACCTCCCGCACGGGAGTAGTCACCCATACAGAGCGATGCAATCGCTTGACAAGGGGGAACAGGATTGCCAATCTCTGGATGGGCGATGTTTCGCTATCACGGGGCTGTAGAAAGTGCCATGCGTGGGTCGGTCCTTGATTTCTCGATTCAGACCAACTTGGGTGACATAGCAGTTGACGAAGGGCACCGCTACTACTTGGATGGGTCAGCGTGGCGGGATTCAGCCCCGTCATCGCGGGGCGTGCAAGTCGACTTCGAGGCGCGTGGTGGCCAAGCCACCGCGATCTATCGGGCGCTCGATAGCGCGGATGGGGGGGTATTTGGGTGGGTGCCAAGAACAAGACGACTGCCGGGTTGTTGGCGATCCTGCTCGGTGCTTTTGGGGTCCACAAGTTCTACTTCGGGGACACCAATGCAGGAGCGATGACGCTAACGTTGTCGCTCGGTGCTGGCCTCGTCACATACGGTGCGGCAACGTTCTTGATTTCAGTGATCGGCATCGTCAAGGGCGTCATCTATCTCTCGAGGTCCGAGGAAGAGTTTCATCGAACTCACGTTCAGTTTCGAAAGTCCTGGTTCTGAATCCCATTGAGGCGGCTCCATCGCCTCATGAGCCTGTCATGAAGAAGGGGTTGCAATGGCAGACGAGTGGTACATAGGCAAAAACGGTTCACGCATTGGCCCGCTTTCCCCGGCACAGGTACGCCAGATGGCGGTCCGTGGCGAGTTGGGGCCGGAAGACATGATCTGGAAGAGCGGCATGGCGCAATGGGTGTCATGCTCATCGGTCAAGGGGCTGTTCGGCGCCGGTGTTGTACAGGCGAGCGGCCAGGGTGCAGGCGTTGAACCAAACCCCTATGCCGCTGCGGTTTCTCCTGGCGACGCTTTCGGGAATGGAGGGGTCGCCAGTCCGTCCGGGGCACTTGTTTACGCCGACTTTTTGCCTCGTGTCGGAGCGAGTGTTCTCGACGGCTTGTTTCTCGGCCTGATGTTGTGCCTTCCCACCATCGGCATCGCCGTTGTATTCGTGGCCGGCGCCGGCAACAATCCGCAGGATCAGCAGGCCGCGAGTGTGGCGAGCAATGCCTGTTCCCAAGTGATTGGTCTCATAGTCGGCTGCATCTACTCTGTGACGCTCGATTCGTCGGCGAAGCAAGGTACATGGGGCAAGCAGATCGTGGGGCTGAAGGTAACGGATCTCGCCGGTCAACGCATCTCGGTTGGCCGGGCGTTCGGGCGATTCTTCGCCCGCTACCTTTCGGTGTGTACGTGTGGAATCGGTTTCCTGCTGCCGTTGTTCACGGAGAAGCGACAGACGCTTCACGAGTTGATCTGCGGCTGCCTCACGCTCCAGAAATGATCGACATCGCTGCTAAAGCTGTTGTGGATGACTTCGGGCGCGGTGCGTCCGAACGGAAGTCGCCGCCGCCGTTGCCGATTAGTCTGGAGCAGGCCGAACGTAGTCGCGAGCGGTTGTTGGC
>CAIKWU010000295.1 GCA_903831155.1 uncultured Planctomycetaceae bacterium
CTGCCCGTGCCCCGGGAGCCGGGCTATGCCGGCCAGCGAAGCCAGGATGGCGAAGCGCAGGCGGCATGCAGAGAGCGGCGGGCAGGATGCCCGACGCGAACGTCCGGCGACGGGGCACGGGCAGCCCCGAGCCACCACCACGGTCCGAGGCGCATGTCCGTCGAGCGTGCACGGGCAGCCCCGAGCCGGTGCACCGGGTACGATGGAGCCCTACCCTCCATCGGTGCCCCACGCATGTTTCGCTGGCTCGGCGGATTCGCCCCAGGTCGCCCTCCCGCCATCACCGCCGCCACGTGGCGGCAGGTGCGGGAGATCGACGCGCTCGCACCCGAGATGGAGGCCCTCGACGACGTCGCGCTGAAGCGGCTGGGCCGGTCGCTCTCCTACCGGGCGAAGGCGGGGGAACCGCTCGATTCGCTGCTCGTGGAGTCGTTCGCGGCCACCCGCGAGGCCGGCCGCCGCCGCCTCTCGATGCGGCACTACGACGTGCAGCTCCTCGCCGGCTCCGCGCTCGTGAAGGGGGCGATCGCCGAGATGCAGACGGGCGAGGGCAAGACGCTCGTCGCCACGCTGCCGCTGGTCCTCTACTCGCTCGCCGGCCGGGGCGCCCACCTCGCCACGGTCAACGACTACCTCGCCCGCCGCGACGCCGAGTGGATGACACCGATCTACGAGGCCCTCGGTCTCAAGGTGGGCATCGTCGAGTCGCAGATGGACTTCGACGAGCGGCGCAAGGCCTACGCCTGCGACGTCACCTATGGCACCGCGAAGGAGTTCGGTTTCGACTTCCTCAAAGACCGCCTCATCAAGCGGCAGCTCGACGAGGGGAGCGGCGATCTCGGCGCCCAGCTCACCGGTGGCTCGGCGGCCGGATCGGCGAAGCTTCTGCAGCGGCCCTTCTGGTTCGCGCTCGTGGACGAGGCCGACAACGTGCTCATCGACGAGGCCCGCACGCCGCTGATCATCGCCTCCCCGCCGGGCGAGGCCCAGGCGGCCGAGCAGGCCCTCTTCCGCTTCGCAGCCACGGTGGCGTCGACACTCGAGCCGGTCGAGGACTTCGAGCAGGACGTCCAGAAGCAGACCTGTGAGCTGCTCGGCCGCGGACGCAGCCGGGTGCGGGCCTTCGAGCGGCCGCCGGCTCTCGACTCCACGAGCCTGCTCGACATCTACGACGCCGTCGAGCGGGCCCTCCGGGCGAAGCGGTTCTTCAGCCGCGACCGGCAGTACGTCGTCCGCGACGGCAAGATCGTGATCATCGACGAGTTCACCGGCCGCGCCGCCGAGGGCCGGACGTGGAAGGACGGGCTCCACCAGGCGGTCGAGGCGCAGGAGGAGATCGACGTCACGGTCCCCTCGGGCCACGCCGCCCGGATCACGATCCAGGATCTCTTCGCCCGCTGGCCCCACCTCGCCGGGATGACGGGCACGATCGCCACGAGCGCCGGCGAACTCTCGCGGACCTACGACGTGGCGGTGGCGGTGGTGCCGACGAACCGGCCGGCGATCCGCCAGCGGCTGCCCGCCGCCGTCTGCGCCGACCAGGCCGACAAGTTCACGCGGATCGTGGCGGAGGTCGCCGAGATGCACGCCCTCGGCAGGCCCGTGCTGATCGGCACACGCTCGATCGACAAATCGGAGACGCTCTCGCGGATGCTCGCCGATGCCGGGCTGGTGCACACCGTGCTCAACGCCCGGCACATCGAACGCGAGGCCGAGATCGTGTCGCAGGCCGGCCAGCGGGGGCAGATCACGGTCTCGACCAACATGGCCGGCCGAGGCACCGACATCAAGCTTGGCGAGGGCGTGTACGAGGTCGGCGGGCTGCACGTGATCTGCACCGAACTCCACGATTCGGCGCGGATCGACCGCCAGCTCGTCGGTCGTTGCGGACGCCAGGGCGACCCCGGGACGTGGCGGCAATACGTCGCCCTCGACGACGACATCCTCGTTCAGGGCTACGGCCCGAAGACCGCCAGGCGGGTCGTCGCCGGGCTGCGTTCGCGGCTCGGCGGCAATCCGGAGTCGCTCCTCCGCACGTTCAAGCGGGCCCAGCAGAAGGTGGAGGCGCGGCACCGCCGCCAGCGGCGGATCCTCGAATACGTGGAGCGGCAGCGGGCCGAGGCCCACATCCAGATGAGCCAGGACCCCTATCTCGACTCGCCGTCGTAGCCGGTGGCCGTTGCCGTTGACTCGCGACGGGTTCGTCTGTGAGCCTGTCGTCCATGAAGCCCCTGCTCGTCTGCGGATTGTTGGCCTGTTGCTCGCTCGTGCCGGCCCGCGGCGACGACGCGTCCCCGGCCACGTCATCGCCCCCCGCGGCAGCCGACCCGACGGCGAGCGATTCCGCCACCCTGCTCGGGGAACTGCTCGAGCCGCTCGCCAGTCGGCCCGGGGCGCCCCAGCTGGCTCCGGTTGACGCCAACCTCTACGCGCGGCCGCTGCCGCTCCTCGAGGCGATCGAGCGGTCGGGGGACAAGTCCCGCCGGCTCTGGATCTCCCAGGCCTACTGGAAGGTGTCGGCGGCCTACGCGCAGGTCCGCTGCTGCACCGAGGCGATCGAGCGGCTCGAACTGATCGCGCCCGGCGGCGATCCACACGACCGGGCCACGCTCGACGTGGCGGTGGCCGCCGCCCGCGCGGACCTCGCCGATGCGCGGGCCCAGCTCGGCTTCGCGCAGCAGGAACTCGTCGATCTCGCCCGGCTCCCGCTCACCGAGTCCCTCCCCTGGCCCGTCGATCGTCCGCTCGCCGGCCCCTACCAGACGCACTTCGACGCCATCTTCGCCACGAGGCCCACCACCGGCCGGGTCCGCGCGATCGCCCGCACGCTTCCGTCCCGGCACGAGGCGCTGGAGTCGAGGGCGGCCGCCGTGCGGGCGGCGGCCACGGCGATGGCGATGGCGGAGGCAGATCATGCCAAGGGCAGGCGGCCGATCGAGGCGGTGATCGCGGCCCACGCGGCGCTCGTCGGCCAGCAACGCGACTTCCTGCAGGCGACCAAGGCCTACAACCTCGACATCGCCGAATACGCGATGGCCGTGGCCGACGCCTCCGTGCCCGATGACACGTTCGTGTCGATGCTCATCGGCACGCCGATCCAGTGGCGGCAGCAGCAGCCTCCGCCCACGCCGCCGTCCGCCCCCGCGACGAGTGGTACGATAGGGTCATGATCGCCCCGCCCCGCCCCGCGCCGCTCGCCATCGGTCCGGTCGTCGTCGACCCGCCGATCCTCCAGGCGCCGATGGCGGGCTACACCAACTACGCCTACCGGCAGGTGGTCCGCGAGTTCGGCGGCGCGGGCCTGCTCGCCACCGAGATGATCGCGGCGCGGAGTGCGATCTGGCTCGAGAGCCACCGCAGCGAGAACCCCGACCGGCTCTGGGGGGTCCGCGACGAGCCGCGGCCGCTGGCCGTGCAGATGTGGGACAACGACCCGGAGAATCTTGCCCAGGTCGGCCGCCGGCTGGCGACGGATTTCCGGGTGAGCGTGGTCGACCTCAACTTCGGCTGCCCCGTGCGGCAGGTCACGGAGAAAGCCCACAGCGGCTCGTGGCTGCTTCGCGATCCGGATCGCGTGGGCACGATCGTCCGCCGCGTGGTCGAGGCCTGCGACGGGGTGCCCGTGACGGCGAAGATCCGCCTCGGCTGTTCCGACGCCTGCCGCACCGGCATCGAGGTGGCGCAGCGGATCGAGGAGGCGGGGGCGTCGTGCCTCACCGTCCACGGCCGCGTGGCCGCGCAGTTCTTCAAGGGCGAGGCCGACTGGGACGCGATCGCCGCGGTGAAGCGGAGCGTGTCGCGGATGCCGGTGGTGGGCAACGGCGACATCGATTCGGCCGAGACCGCGGTGCGTCGGCTCCGCGAGAGCGGCTGCGACGGCGTGATGATCGCCCGCGAGGCGCTCTCGAAGCCGTGGATCTTCGCCCAGGCCGCCGCCCTGCTCCGCGGCGAGGAACCGCCGCCCGATCCCACGCTCGACGAGCAGCGGGAACTCGTGTTCCACCACTACGACCTGGTCTGCCGCCGCTTCGGCGTGGAGCGGGGCACGCTGCTCATGCGGAAGTTCGCCTGCTCGTACGCGCAGGGCCTGCCCGGCGCCCGCGACTTCCGCGGCAAGGTGTCGCGGGTGGTGACCCGCGAGGAGTTTCTCGAGGTGATGCGGACCACGTTCCCGCGGCAGGCCCCTTCGCCGGACGCCGCCTCAGGAAGCCCGATCGCGTAAGCGATGGGGACGGCGTGTCGGAGGACGCATGCTCGGGGCTGCCCATGCCCGTCGCCGGACGCTCACTGCGCCCCTCCAGGGCTTCGCTCGCTCGGTGGTTCCTCCGC